>JANOOO010000504.1:0-3068 GCA_031421375.1 Polaromonas sp. | reverse complement strand
CACCTACGGCCGCGTTCCCGCTGGCTCGGTTGTAGTTTCAGGCAACCTGCCCAAGGCTGGGGGCAAATACTCGCTGTACTGCGCCGTTATCGTTAAGCGCGTCGATGCCAAAACCCGCGCAACCACCAGCCTGAACGATCTCTTGCGGCCTTGAATGTGGCCCCCACGGTGTGGATATGGCCCCCACGGTCGCGCACTGCGTGTCGCTCCCTGCCCCCCGAGGGGGCCGCTGCGCCTGTGGCCCGGCGAAGCCGGTTCCACGGCCCCGGCTGGTGGAGATCGCCGTCCCAAGGGGGCTGCGTGCTGCGGCTCCAGTCCTGCGGCCCCGACTCGAAGGGAGAGGGAGCAAACTGCAGCTGGGGTCCGGTTTTACTCCCTCTCCCTCCGGGAGAGGGCTGGGGCTTCACGCTGCGGCTCCAGAAGCGCCTGCGCGCTTCTGGACGGCGTGAAGAAGGTCGGGCTCAGCCCGGCCTGCGGTCTGCAAGACAGGGCTCTCCGGCTCCGCTCCTCGCTTCTGGAGGGGGCTGGCCTTTTTTGAGGCGGTCCGTCGCTGCGACCGTTGTTTGAATTGAAAACGTTTTCTACTTAAGGGAGCAGGCCATGACCGAAGCACGCACGATGGGCACGATGGAACGCATATTGCGTTTGATGGTGGACAAGCAGGCGTCTGACGTGTACCTGTCGGCCCACTCCCCAGCGCTGATCAAGATCAACGGCGAGGCCATTCCCATCAATGCGCAGATTTTGCCGGCCAACGCGCCGCTGAATCTGCTGGCTGAAATCGTGCCGCCCGCCCGCATTGAAGAGCTCGAAGAAATGGGCGAGCTGAACATGGCCCTGCCTATTGAAGGTCTGGGCAATTTCCGTATCAGCGGGTTTCGTCAGCGCAACACCATTGCAGCCGTGATCCGCTTTGTTCCCGACACGATTCCGGTTCTGGAAACTCTGGGCTTGCCGCCGATTCTTGCCAAACTCATTCAGGAAAAGCGTGGCCTGATTTTGATGGTGGGTGCGACTGGTGCAGGCAAAAGCACCACGCTGGCCTCTATGCTCGACTTTCGAAATGAAACGATGTCGGGTCACATTTTGACCATTGAAGACCCGGTGGAGTTTTGGTTCACCAACAAAAAATCAGTGGTCAACCAGCGTGAAGTCGGTGCCGACACGCAGTCGCTGCAAATCGCGCTCAAGAACGCTCTGCGTCAAGCCCCCGACGTGATCATGATCGGTGAGATCCGCGACCGCGAAACCATGTCGGCAGCCATTGCCTATTCGCAATCGGGCCACCTGTGCCTGGCCACCATGCACGCCAACAACAGCTACCAGGCATTGAACCGCATCCTCAGTTTTTACCCTGCTGAGGTGCGCAACACGCTGCTTGGCGACCTTGGTTCGGCCATGAAAGCCATCGTCTCGCAACGCCTGTTGCGCACACTTGAAGGCGGGCGTGCGCCGGCCGTGGAAGTGATGCTCAACACCAAGCTGGTGTCCGAGTTGATCGAAAAAGGCGATTTTTCAGGCGTGAAAGACGCCATGGAGAAGTCGATGGCCGACGGCTCGCAAACTTTCGAACAAGACATCGCGCGCATGATCGTCGAAGGCCGGGTCACGCGCAAAGAGGGCCTGACGCATTCCGATTCGCCCACCAACCTGATGTGGCGGCTTGAGAACGACTTCGCCATCAAGGCCAAGTCAGCGGCGATGCTTGAGGACGACCCGGACGACCAGCCCTCCTTCACCGAAATCACGCTCGACGTGAAGCAGCAGTCCAAATTCGGCACCACCGGCTTCGGCACCACCGGCTTCGGCAAGCCCGGTTTCGGCACCACCGGCTACGGGCCGATTTGAAGCAGCTCGCACCGCCATACATGTCAGCGACGCTGCAACTTGCCGAACAACTGATCTCGCATCAATCCGTCACGCCGCTTGACGCGGGTTGCCTGGACATCATTGCCGAAAGACTCGCGCCGCTCGGCTTTATTTGCGAGCGCATGGACTCTGGCGCAGGCGACCTGCGGGTCAGCAATTTGTGGGCCAAACGCGAAGCATTTAACCATGTAATCCAATCTGGACGGGCGCAATCAGCTCCTGAAATTGTAGCAACTGCCACACTACCGTCTGCCAAAACACTGGTCTTCGCAGGCCACACTGACGTGGTGCCGACCGGCCCCCTGACGCAGTGGCACAGCGCGCCTTTCACACCCACGCAGCGCGGCGGCATGCTGTACGGGCGCGGTGCCGCGGACATGAAAAGCTCCATCGCGGCGATGGTGGTGGCGGTGGAAGAGTTTTTGGCCGCGCACCCTGAGCCCGCGCTGTCTATCGCTTTCCTGCTGACCAGCGACGAAGAAGGCCCGGCGCTTCACGGCACGGTCAAAGTCTGCGACGCCTTGACCGCGCGTGGCGACGTGCTGGACTACTGCATCGTCGGCGAGCCGACCTCGGTCGTGCGGCTCGGCGACACCATCAAAAACGGCCGACGCGGCACGATGAGCGGCAAGCTCACCGTCAAGGGCTTGCAGGGGCACATCGCCTACCCGCACCTCGCCCGAAACCCGGTGCATCTGTTCGCGCCCGCATTGGCCGATCTGCTCGCGACCGAATGGGACGCGGGCAACGAATTTTTCCCGGCCACCAGCTGGCAGGTGTCGAACATCCACGGCGGCACCGGCGCCAGCAACGTCATCCCCGGCGAGTTGCTTGTTGATTTCAACTTTCGTTTCTGCACCGAGTCCACCCCCGAAGGTTTGCAGCAGCGCGTACGCGCTGTGCTTGACGCGCACGGCCTCGACTACCAGCTGATATGGACACTTGGCGGCCTGCCTTTTTTAACCACGCCAGGAACGCTGGTGCAAGCCATGCGGGGTGCCATCAAAGCCGCGACCGGCGAGCACACCACGCTTTCAACCACCGGCGGCACCAGCGACGCGCGCTTCATCGCCAAAATCTGCCCGCAAGTCGTCGAGTTCGGCCCGGTCAACGCGACGATTCACCAAATCGATGAATGCGTCGAAGTGGCCTCGCTTGACCCCTTGAAAGAGATTTACAAAGGCGTGCTGCTGCGCCTG
>JANOOO010000503.1:0-4778 GCA_031421375.1 Polaromonas sp. | reverse complement strand
ATGCAGATTAAACAGCCGATTGCGTCAAAAACCAGCTGACTCTGCAAGATCGCTACCGGGCCAGGCCCAGGGCAGCCAGCCCCGGCTGAAGGCCACGAGTCTTAAAATTCCGGCCACCACTCAGGAGACAAATTGATGATCACCCTTTACGGCTTTGCCATCTCCAACTACTACAACAAAGTCAAGCTCGCGCTGCTCGAAAAAAACGCGCCGTTCACCGAGGTGTACGTCCATCCAAAACACATTGACGCCGCCACTCTCGTCATGACGCCGCTGGGCAAGGTGCCATTCATCACGACAACGCAGGGCGCGCTGTGTGAGAGCCAGGCCATCATGGAGTACATCGATGCGGCGTTTCCCAGCCCGCCCTTGATGCCGGCTGACCCCTTTGCTGCGGCGAAGGTGCGCGAGCTGATTGTGTTCATTGATCTGCACCTGGAGCTGGTCGCCCGGGAGCTGTATGGTCAGGCTTTTTTCGGCGGCACCGCGAGCGAAAGCGCGCAGGCCCGCGTCAAAAAATTGCTGACCCGAAACATCGCCGCATTCAAGGGTTTGGTCAAGTTCGCGCCCTTTGTGGCCGGCGAGATGTTCACCCAGGCCGATTGCGCGGCCTTCGCCAGTTTGCCGGTGATTGGCATGGCCACCAAGGCCGTCTATGGGGAAGACCTGCTGCTCGCTGGCGGCGTCGATTACAAGGCTTATGTCAAGCTGATCGGCGAGCGGCCTGCGGCCATGAAGGTGGTGGCTGACCGCAGGGCTGCAGTCGCGAAATCGGCAACTTCGTAAATCAGCCCAAACCCAGCGCGTCATACACCCGCAGCGCTGCATAAGCATCGTTTGCAGCGTAAACCAGTTGCGCTTCGCTGAGCTGCGGGTTGGCCCAATTCGACGTCGCGGCTTTCTTTGACTTGATGAAACGCCGGTTGAACACCACGGCGACAGCGCCGCGAACGCCCATGTCTTTGCGGTAGCCGCGCTCACGAAAAACGGCGTTCAGGTCAAGCACGCCCTGCAGATCAACCCCCAGTTTGCTGATGATGCGGCGCCGATCGTCACCCAGGCCGAAGCCGGCTTTGATGAGTGAGGTTGACTCCAGCAGACGGGCTACGACCTGCCGGCAGGCCGCATCTTCGAGCTGAAATATCCAGGCTTTTGTTTGCGTACACAACTGCACGATGTGCGGCCCGTCGGAGGCTTCGTCTCTGACGAAGGTCGGTTTGGATTCGGTATCAAAACCGAGCGCGCGAACGCCGGCCAGCGCCGACAGCGCCCGCTCGGCCTGCACCGGGTTTGAAACCAGCTCGATGTCGTTCATTCCAAGGCGGTCAAACGGTTCCAGCAGGGCAATTTGGTCTTTATCGGGGGTGAGGATTCGCTCGGTCATGGTGTGGTGGTTCTTCTCTTGAATGGTGGCCCGCTGGTGTCTGAAAAAACAACAGACCAGCTTACTCTGCGAGCCGCGTGGCGTCTGCGCACGGGCCTGCGCGTTTGTTTCGCGGGCACCAATTGTGCGTAGCCCGGACGCGACAAAGCGACGGTACGGACAAAAGAAACTTTGTTCCTTGATTCCCGCGTACCGAAAAACTACGATGAGATAGCTAAACTCAAACCCGCCAGTTTTTTGAGACGCTGTCGCACGGCGTGGGGATGGGTTTGTACCGCGTCATGTGACGCGGTCAGACAACACCGGCCCGCTAAACTGACATGCTCCGCATCTCCCACCCGTGGGGTGCCGGCCCATTCAAGTGCATTGATACTGACTTTCCAAAATCTGTTTATGCCTCAATTAATTGTCACGGTCGAAGGCGTCGAGATCATGCGAGTCAACCTGCGTAAAGCCAGGACGACCTTGGGCCGCAAGCGTCACAACGACATCGTTCTCGACAACATGGCGGTCAGTGGTGAACACTGCGTTTTCGTGATCGACGAAGAAAAAGTCTTATACGTTGAAGACCTGGGCAGCACCAACGGAACGCACCTAAACGGCAAACTCCTCCGCGCGCGCGCGCCGCTGCGGGACAACGATGTTGTCGGCATCGGTAACTTCGCCGTTCAGTACATCGCCGCAGTCTCGTCCAGGTCGCGCGCCACTCAGGACGACACCAAAACCATCTCGCTCGACTCCATAGGCTTTCCGGGAACCAGCGGCGTCAAACTCGCTGCGCTGAAGGTGCTCAATGGCTCATCGGCCGGACTGGACGTGCCCATTATCAAAGCAGTGACCACGTTCGGAAAACCCGGCACTGCAGTCATGTCGGTTTCGCACCGGCGCGACGGCTATTACGCCGGCTGTATGGGCGACCGCGTTCCTGTGCTGATCAATGGCGTGGCTATCGGCAAAGAAAGTCGCCTGCTCGCACATGGCGATGTGCTCGATCTTGCAGGTACGCAAATGGAATTTCGTCTCGCCGGTTTGTAATCGCCTGACGTTTTTTCGATGCCGTCTGACTGGCGACCATCCAATCAAGCAGCCGTTCCATGAAAGCCCTTTTTTCACCGAACAGTCAGCTTGTTTATTCGACTGAGGTCGGTAAAACCTGCCCGAAATGCCGACAAGCGCTTGCCCGTTGCGCCTGCAAATTGACCGCCGCGCCGTTGCCCTTCGGCCCCATCCGTGTGATGCGGCAGACCAAAGGCCGGGGCGGAAAAAGCGTGACGCTGGTGCAGGGCTTGCCGCTAGCCGCCGCCGCGCTCAACGCCCTGGCCAAACAGCTTCGCACCGCCTGTGGCTCAGGCGGCACCGTGAAGGCGGGCGTGGTGGAAGTGCAGGGCGATCACTGCGATTTGGTGCTTGCCGAATTGCAGCGTGCCGGCTTCGCTGCCAAACGCGCTGGTTGAGTCACCGCAGGCGGTAGCGCGTCAGCCGGTTTAGACAGTTCGCAGACGCGCGTTGGAAAAAGCCGACCTTCGTTCCCCGGCAAGTCTGGTTGCCGCGCCGCCCTGCGACGCATCTTTTCTGGTCCAGTTTGGCAAAAAGATCGCGCGCTTTGACTTCATCGTCGGGCCCCTCGCCCAGGCTCGCGGCAATGCTTATTTGATGGGACAACTTTAAGGCGGGACATATTTGACTTAATTAGTTCTCACTGTTGTTGCTGGTAAGCTGGAGAGATAACGAAAATGATTTGAAACCGGAGGAAAAAACAACTATGGACTTGACAACAATTGCGCTTTTGTTGCTTTTTTTATGCGTGGGCGCGGCAGCAGGTTTGACGGGCGGTGTGGTGTGGGCGCGCAAACGCAGCGCCGCCGCAGCGGCCATGACGGACGTGACGAACATGCCCGACATACCCAAACAGTGGCCATTGGCGGCGCGCGGTATTGTCACGACTGGCGAGGCCGAGGTATGGCAATGGCTGCGTGCCACGTTTCATGATCACCATGTGCTGGTCAAGGTGCCCGTGCTTCGTTTCACGTCGCCGATGCAGCCAGACCGCCAGCAGCGCGAAATATGCTTGAACCGCCTGAGTGCGGTCTATACAACGTTTGCGGTTTGCAGTGCCGACGGAACGGTCGTCGGCTGCGTTGATGTGCCGGGCAAGCGCGGCCTCGACCAGCCCCGGCGCGAGCTCAAAGAGGCATTGCTCGCCGACTGCCACATTGCCTACACGGTGGTGCGCTATGGCAGTCTGCCCCGGCCCGAAGCCATGCGTGCGGCCTTTCTGGGTGAGGATGCCGATGCCCCCGAAACCTTGCCGTACCGGGCTCCCGTGCCGACTGATTCGAGCTTTGATAATGAGATCGCCGCATTTAATCTGGCGAAAAAACGCGCCGCCAAGGTGACGGCCCAGCGCCAGATCAACCAGATCGCCCGTGAGCGCAGCAACAGGCGAGAGACCATGCCAGGCCAGCCTGACGTGCCTGCGGCTGGCGTGGCACGAACCAATAACCGAAGAGCTGGCGAATGGGAAAACTCGTTTGCCGAAGACCCGGACACGCGCCCGGCCCGCTTGCAATGATGCGTGGGTCTGTGAATGCAGCGTATGTGATGGATGCGGCTCGAGCGTGAGCCGGCTCCACACCACCCGCGCCAAAATTTACGCGACCATCGCGCGCCAGCTTCACGGCCAGGTGCCGTGCTGGGTTTGCGGCGCGCATGTGCCGCCCGAGGCTGCCACGCTGGAGCACATTCGCCCGCGCAGCGCAGGCGGCAGCAGCCACCTGGAGAACCTGGCCATCAGCCACGGCGCCTGCAATCAGCAACGCCATGCGGTCGGCCCCGACGCTTAGGGAGGCGGAAAAAGCCAATATCCCATTTTTGACCGCCCTTGCGGGCGCATTGCCGCGTTGCTCCTCGCTTGTGTGGCTCGCCACACGGCGCTCAGAGCGCCTTGCACTGCATCCCGCCAGCGCACCCCAAAACGGTATATTGACCATTTCCGCCCCCCTTAGCTGGCAGCGTCAAGTTCTTCAAGCGCATCGTCAGTCAAAAAACCGCCGCTCTGATGCGCCCACAGCCGCGCATACAAGCCGCCCTGCGCCAACAGCGCGCGGTGGTCGCCTTCTTCAACGATGCGGCCCTGGTCCAGCACGATGAGCCGGTCCATCGCGGCGATGGTTGAAAGTCGATGCGCAATCGCAATGACTGTTTTGCCTTTCATCAGCTCGTTCAGGCTGGTCTGAATGGCGACTTCAACTTCGGAATCGAGCGCGCTGGTGGCTTCGTCGAGCAGCAGAATCGGCGCGTCTTTCAGCATCACACGCGCAATCGCAATGCGCTGGCGCTGGCCGCCCGAAAGCTTCACGCCGCGCTCGCCGACATGTGCGTCATAGCCCTTGCG
>JANOOO010000502.1:0-1978 GCA_031421375.1 Polaromonas sp. | reverse complement strand
CCGAAGCGGATGTACTTCCAGTTGTGGTGCTGCTCAGGCGGCAGGTTGAACTTGGCCGTCAGGTCAACCGGTTGAACGTTCGGGTTCTTCTCAATGTCATCGTAGCGCAGCACCTTGTCGATCGCCATGACGTAGAGCGAGCCCTTGTGCATGGTCACGGCGGGCTGGTTCAGCTTGTCCACCACCACACGGCTGGTGCGTTCCTTGCCGTTGTCGGTGATTTCGTACACGCGGCCCAGGGCACGGGTACCTACGTAAACTTTTCCACTGTCACCGCGCGCCATAGCCCGATTGCCGGGCGTGCCGTGCGACCAAATTTCGGCTTTGAAGCCTGCCGGCAACTTCAGGTTCTGGATGGGAATGTCGGCTGCGGCTGTCACCGTCAGCTTGGCCGCGTGGGGTGCCAGCGTTGAGGCAGCCATGTCAGCCGTTCGGCCCTGTTGCCATGCCGGCGCGGCTGGTGCGGCAGCGGGTGTTGCGGCTGAGGTGGCGGCTGGGGTGGCTGCTGATACCCGGGGGGCTGCGGGCGGGGTCGTCTGTGCGCAGCCTGCCAAAGCACTGATGGCAATTAGGGCGCTGAAAATCGCCGTGTTATTTATCATCTGAACATCTCCGTTGGTTTGCTTCTTGCAGTGAAGCTAAGGATGCTAACGCCTGCCGCGAAGAGTGCCGAGAGGGTTTTTACGCAGGGGAAGGCGGTCTACCCGCAGGCGCTGATGAGGCCATAACGCAAGGGCGAGCAGTAGCCTGAACTGGTCAATTTTTAGCTTGCTAAAAACGCCGCACCAGCACGATCATTGCTATTTTTTGAATCTGCCCTTGCCGCCCGTAAATTGCCTTGCCTCACCCAAAGGAAGCCTTTACGACACTCAGCAAACCACCGCCCCCCGGATCGTCAGCTTGCACCGCCGCGCTTCTCGCCGGTAGCGTCCTTAACCCTTCAAAGCCGTCGCGACGACGAATGCTCACGCAGTTAACGGCGGTCGCTTCGAGCGGCGCCTTGTTTGGTTTTTTTGATCCGTCGTATGCCCGTGGTGCTGTTTCAGCTCTTCGCGGCCTCCGCCTCCTGCAGGCTGCGCCACATCACCTTGCCCGAGCCGCTTTTCGGCAGGGCCTCGACAAACTCGACAAAGCGCGGGTATTTATACGCAGCCATGTGGTCCTTGCACCAGTCGATGATCTCGGCCTCGCTTACCGTACCTTTAGCCGCTTCCCGCAACACCACCACCGCCTTCACCGACTCGCCGCGATAGGCGTCGCGCGTCGAGATGATGCAGGCTTCCTGAATCGCCGGGTGTTTGAACATCAGCGCCTCGACCTCGGCCGGCCAGACCTTGAAGCCCGACGCGTTGATCATCCTTTTAAGCCGGTCGGTCAAATAAAAGTAGCCTTCAGCATCAACATGGCCCAAATCGCCGGAGCGAAAAAACCGCTTGCCATCGCGCTCAAAAAACGCCGCGGCTGTGGCTTCGGGGTTCTTCCAGTAGCCCTGAAAATTCTGCGGCCCGCTCATGACGATTTCGCCCTGCTCGCCCTGCGGCATTTCCTCTAACGTGATCGGATCGACGACGCGCGCATCGACGCTGATGAAGGGCACGCCCAGGCACTGCTGGCGCGTGGCGTCGGGCGGGTTGCTGTGCGAGGGCGCAGCGGTCTCCGTCAGGCCGTAGCCTTCGGCGTAGCGCAGCCCGTATTGCTCCCACAGGCGCTGGGCCACAGCCTGCGGCATCGCCGCGCCGCCGCCGCCGATGTACACGATGCTGCTTAAATCAAAACTTGCAAAGTTGGGACTGCCGAGCAAGTCGATCACCATCGTCGGAATGTTGGTCCAGTGCGTGACGCGCCAGCGCGAGATCAGCTGGCCGGCGAGTTCGCGGTCCCAGCGCGGCATGACGACCAGCGTCGAGCCACCAAAAATCGCAGCGTGCAGCACCGACACCATGCCGGTGATGTGAAACATCGGCACCACCGACAGCAC
>JANOOO010000501.1:0-1641 GCA_031421375.1 Polaromonas sp. | reverse complement strand
GGCGCGCGAGTCGTCAAAGCCGGGGCGCGGCTCGATTGAACGCTGGACCGTGCAGGCCAGCCCCGAGTGGTCCACGCGCCACCTTGAAGACGACGCCGAGCGCGTCAAGGCCAAGCTGCTCAAAGCCTTTACTGAAGTGACTGGCATTCGCGCCGAACCGCCGCACGCCAGCGTTCACCGCTGGCGCCACGCGCAGACGACCGAGCCGCTGGGAAAAACGTTTGCGTGGGACGCGAAGGCAGGAATCGGCGTGTGCGGCGACTGGTGCATCGGGCATCGGGTTGAGGACGGATTTGTGTCGGGGCTGGAAATGGCTCTACAAATCTGCTAGCGCCCATGCTCATCGCTCGTGTTTTGTGCGGCGTTTTTTAACTCCCTCTCCCTCCGGGAGAGGGCGGGGGTGAGGGCTCCCCGGTCCCGTTTTCAAGGTTTGCGCTCAATCCCCCCACCCTCACCCTAACCCTCTCCCGCCAGCGGGAGAGGGAAAAAATCGCTGTTACCGTCACAGTACCCATGCCTTTGATGCATACACAGGTGAGCGACCGTGGGGGCCATACAGGCCGCTTTTCCCCCTCGCCCACCGGCGAACTTCACGCCGGCTCGCTGGTCGCTGCGCTGGCCAGCTGGCTCGACGCGCGCGCGCACGGCGGGCGCTGGCTGGTGCGCATTGAGGACCTGGACACGCCGCGCTGCGTCCCCGGTGCCGACGCCACGATCCTCGCGCAACTTGCCGCGTGCGGTCTGGTGCCTGACGAAGCGCCGGTGTATCAGTCGCAACGCGGCGCGCTTTACGCTGACGCCTTGCAGAAACTTGTCGAACTGCGCCTGGCCTATCCCTGCGGATGCACGCGGCAGACCATTGCAGAGGCGCTGCAGCGGCTGGGTCGCACGCCGCAGCGTCACGGCGAATTGATTTACCCCGGAACCTGCCGCAGCGGCCTGCACGGCCAACCTGCACGAGCCTGGCGTTTTTTGACGGTTTCGGCTCAAATATTTAAGAGAAATCGGCTTGAAACCCAATACATACGGGCGCAAGAAGCTCCTGAAATAATAGCGACTGCGGGGTCCAGCGAAGCTTGCACGCAAGCCAGCGAGACGCGCTGGCACGACCGCCGACTCGGCCCACAGTCGCAATGCGTAGCCCACGCCGTTGGCGACTTTGTGCTGCGCCGCGCCGACGGGCTGTGGGCCTACCAGCTCGCCGTGGTGGTTGATGACGCAGCCCAGGGTGTGACGCATGTGGTGCGCGGCGAAGACCTGGCCGACAACACGGCGCGGCAGGTCATGCTGCAGCGGGCGCTGGGCCTGCCGACGCCCGCCTACCTGCACACGCCGCTGGTTTTTGGAAGCAATGGCGAGAAGCTGTCCAAGCAAAACGGAGCCACCGCGCTGGACACCAGCGACCCGGTTGCCACGCTGCAGCAGGCCGCTCGAGTGCTGGGTCTGCCGCCTCTCGCCGCGCCCAGCGCCCAGACGTGGCTGCAGCGGGCGGTGCCCGCGTGGGCTGCGCGACATGGACCACCGGGCGCTTGATGAGGCAACCTAAAATCAGGGCGTGACTTCTACCCCGCGCCTTGCCCCCATCCCCACCGCCAACGCGCCGATTTCTGCTTCAACCGAGGTGCCCGAACTGGTTCCGGG
>JANOOO010000500.1:0-10656 GCA_031421375.1 Polaromonas sp. | reverse complement strand
GCAGGCCGCGCCAAACGCTGTCAGACTTGATGCCGTCCACACAAGCACCGCATTCGCGGCTTTGACGGGCGCATTCACCTGTCGCTTCAAGGCGAAGATGGCTGGCAACAACACTGCCAGCCTTCGATAAGGTTTGCTTGGCTTTGTTGAGCCCCGAACTGCCAACATATCGCCATGACGGCTGCCCGAAGAACGCCGCCATTACAAGTCCTGGCATCCCCGTTATTCCCGCTTTTCCGAAAGAAAAATCCATGGCAACCAGCCTTCTCGCCTTGATTGATGACATCGCCAGCGTGCTGGACGATGTGGCGGTTCTCACCAAAGTTGCTGCCAAAAAAACTGCTGGCGTTCTCGGTGACGACCTGGCGCTCAATGCCCAGCAGGTGGCCGGCGTCAAAGCTGACCGCGAGCTGCCCGTGGTCTGGGCGGTGGCCAGGGGCTCGATGATCAACAAAATCATCCTGGTGCCAGCTGCCATCGCCATCAGTGCGTTTGCGCCGTGGGCGGTCACGCCGCTGCTGATGGTGGGCGGCGCATTCTTGTGCTTTGAAGGCTTTGAAAAAATCTCCCATCGCTTTTTCCAGAGCAAGGAAGAAAGTGCCGCCGAACACGAGTCGCTTGTGCGCGCGCTGTCTGATCCGGCGATCGATATGGTCGCGCTGGAAAAAAGCAAGATCAAAGGCGCCGTCCGCACCGATTTCATCTTGTCTGCCGAGATCATCGCGATCACGCTCGGCACCGTGCAAAGCCTGGCCCTGACCACGCAGATTGCCGTGCTCAGCGCGATCGCGGTGGTGATGACGGTGGGGGTGTATGGCCTGGTCGCTGGCATCGTCAAGCTCGACGATGCCGGCCTTCATTTGAGCCGCCACCAAGGCGAGGGCGCAACAACCAGATTTCAGCGCGCGTTGGGCCGAGGTGTGGTGGCGTTTGCGCCCTGGCTGATGAAGAGTTTGTCAGTCGCGGGAACGGTGGCGATGTTCCTCGTGGGCGGCGGCATTTTGCGGCACGGCATCGCACCTTTGAGTCACGCGGTAGAAGCACTGGCTGAACGTCTGCAGTCGGCAAGCACCCTATTGGGATTTATTGCGCCGCTATTGAGTGACGCGCTGGTGGGCCTCGTTGCCGGTGCCGTTGTAATGGCCATGGTCAGTGGGGTCAAAGCCATTTTGTCGAAGCGACGTGGGCCGTCTGCAAGAGGTGCGGGGCCGGCTGCTTGAGCGGGTCGCCGAGCCGGCTTTCGGCGACCTGCCTGCAAACAAACTGCCCGTGACGGCCTTTGCCTGCGATAGCGCCGGTTGCGCTGTCATTGCGACTTGTCTTTTTGCGCACCCGAGATGGTTTTTTCTGCACTCGAAGCGTCGGGTGTCGCGGCCGATTCAGCCTCATTGACGGTGAAAGGCCACCGCCCTTTTTTCTCAACGCCGACCGGCATCGCAGCTTGGCGCGCCCTGTCTTCGATTGCTTTTCTTTCCGGATTCACCGTAGGCGGTGCGGTGGGGCGTTGACGCGGTCGTGTCATGAGGTGAAGCAATTTTCAAGCATCAGCTACCGTACCCGGCGTGCCTGGCGCTTGATGTAGTCTGCCAGTAGCGACTACTGTAGGAAGCGTGGGGCGGACTCAGAGCGATGCATGCTGGAGTGGTACAAGCGACGCTTCCAACTCGGCAGCATGCCACTCCTGCCCTCACGACAGCCCCTGACCTTTCATGCCCCACACGTCACCACCCGTTTTACCGAAGCCCTTGAACCCTGCCGCCGTTGCCCTGGAGCTCGCGCCTTTTGCAGCGGGACTGAGCTGGCTTGAGTCCGGCCAGTCGCGCACTGCCCGCTGGCGCTCCGAGCGAGCCGCATCGCCGCCAACCCGCGTGGTGCTGGCTGACGACACGTTTTCAGCCGATCAGGCGTATCGCCTCGCCTGCGAAGGCACGGCCCTTTTGTGGCGCGGAGATTTCCAGAATGCGCGGCAACTGCTGCAGGCACTTGCACGCCGTGCTGACCGGCCCGCAGCGCGAGTCCGCAAGAAAAGCAGTGCTGCAGCCGGGCTGGAAGCCGCGCCGGCCGAGGCCTTTCACCTGCATAGGCAGGCGCAGGCACAGCGGGCGCGTGTGTTGTCCATGCTTCTGATCGAGCTTGGCCCTGACTATTGCATTGCGCTGCGGCGGGCACCCGACTTGCGGTTGGCTTGCAGCGAAGCGTGGGGGCCAGCTGGCTTTGAAGCGACCACGTCTGTCTGTGCGCTGCGCGAACTGCTGGGCGTCGTCAGTGCCCATGAATGGCGAAAAAAGGGCATGGCCTTTGCTGCGCTTGGTAACGAGCCCGCCAATCGCATTCATCCGCATTACGGCGTGTTTTCTCCGGTTCGCGGCGAGTATGTGGATCTGGTGGCCCATGCACCGCTGCCTAAATCGACCGCGCCCTTGTTGGCTTTCGACATTGGCACCGGCACTGGTGTGCTGGCGGCGGTGCTGGCACGGCGGGGCGTTGCGCAGGTGGTGGCAACCGATACCGACCCACGCGCACTGGCCTGCGCCAGCGAAAACCTGACCCGCCTGGGCTGGTCTGATCGCGTCGAAGTCCGCCAGGCCAGTCTGTTCCCTGAAGGACGCGCGTCCATCGTGGTGTGCAACCCGCCCTGGCTACCAGCACGGGCCTCGTCGCCGCTGGAGCACGCGATCTATGACGAAGGCAGCCTCATGCTGCTGGGGTTTTTAGATGGTCTGGCAGCTCACCTGGCTCCCGGTGGTGAGGGCTGGCTGATTCTGTCGGACCTGGCCGAGCACCTGGGCCTGCGCACCCGCGCCGCGCTGCTGGCTGCCATCGCCGCTGCCGGGCTGGTCGTGGTTGGGCGGGTCGATGTGCGGCCCACGCATCCGAAGGCGTCAGATGCGGCTGACCCGCTGCATCAGGCACGCGCCCGCGAGCTGACCTCACTTTGGCGCTTGCAAGCCGCCGGGGCAGAGCCCGGCCCGCCATGACGCTGGTGCTGGCCCCGATGGAGGGGCTGCTTGACTTCGTCCTGCGCGACGTGCTGACGCGTGTTGGCGGCATTGACCGCTGTGTGTCGGAGTTCATTCGCATCACCGACCAGTTGCTGCCCGAGCGCGTCTTCACGCGTATCGTGCCCGAGCTTTTAAGCGGCGGGCGCACGGCAGCCGGTGTGCCCGTGCGCGCGCAGCTGCTTGGCTCTGACCCGGTGTGTCTGGCCGAAAACGCAGCGCGGCTGGCCTCGCTCGGGCCGCACGGTATTGACTTGAACTTCGGCTGCCCGGCCCAGATCGTCAATCGCCACGGCGGCGGCGCGGCGCTGCTTGATCACCCGGAAACTTTGCACGCCATCGTGGCCGCGGTGCGCCGTGCCGTGCCAGCTGGCATGCCGGTGTCGGCCAAGATGCGGCTCGGCATGCACTGCGATGCGCTCGCGCTCGACTGTGCGCTGGCGCTGGAGGCCGGTGGTGCCAACGAGATCGCCGTGCATGCACGCACCAAAGCCCAGGCTTACCGGCCACCCGCGTATTGGGGCCGAATTGCAGACATCCGGGCCGTGGTGAAAATTCCGGTCATCGCCAATGGCGAGATCTGGACTGTTGCCGACGCCCTTGCTTGCCGCGACCAGTCAGGCTGCGACGCATTGATGCTGGGGCGCGGCATGGTCGCGGACCCTGGCTTGGGGCTGGCTGTAAAGGCGAGATGGAGCGGGCCGGGTGGCGTTGCCACCGATGCGCAGGCGCTGGTCCACTGGCAGGCTCTGCTGCCCGCTCTAAGCTATTTTTGGGAGGTGGTGAGCAGCCGGCTCGATGCGAAGTCGCGGGCCGGGCGACTCAAGCAGTGGTTGAATTTTTTGCGTCGGCGCTTCCCGCAGGCACAGCTCGCCTACGACACTCTGAAAACTGTCAATGACCCGGCGTTGATCAGTGTGTGGATCGCCGGGCTCGACTGCGACTCTCGGCTGCACTGGCCAAGCCCCTGCACCCAAGCCGGAAATTTTTGATTGACGCGCGAGTGGCCTCGTTTTTTAGAGTCATCGCAAAACGCACCGAGCCAATGCACCGCATCGTCAAGCGCTGCGCCTACAGGCCAATCGTGACGCGCGTTGTAAATTGTTCATCGTCACCCCGACTCTACGTTGATGCAGTAACCGTTGTAGTACGTTCTTTTAGGAGCTGGACGCTTGATGAACAGACGCCGCTTTGGCAAGACTTCGGCTGTATTGGCGCTTGGATGGTTTCCACAGCAGCTGTCGCTGGCGCAACGGGCCGAACCCAATAGGGAGCAAAGCCGGTTTGCAAGCGTCGCGGCCGGCACCAATTTTTCAGGCATGGAGTGGGCAGCTTGGGGCTTGCGACAGGGTTTGAGCAGCGCCCCGAACCTGCATTTCACGCCGCCCCGCGCCGCAGACGTCGCTTACCTGGCGGCCTGCGGCTTCAAAAAAAACCGCCTGCCGTTTCAGTGGGAGTTGCTGCAGCCCATGCTGCACGACACACGGCCCAACGAGGCAGCGCGCAAATTGATTGGTGAACCCGGTGCGTTTCATGCCGCCTACGAGTCGTTCATCACAGCAGTTCTGGACGCCCATGCGGCTGCCGACATCACCTGCATTCTTGATAACCACAACTACTGTCGCTACAAAGATTTTCGTTACCAGGCCGATGGCTCAATTCTGGGTCTGACTGCGCCACCTGGTGCGATTTACCGACCCTACAGCGTCGATCCCAGCCAGCGGGTTGAACGCATTTTTTCACTTGCACCCGGTGCCACCTTGACGCAAGCGCACTTTGCTGATTTCTGGACGCGGGCGGCGACGCGCTGGAAGGGCCACCCCGGCCTGGCGGGCTATGGCTTGATGAACGAGCCGCACTCAATGCCGCGGCCTGGCGAGGTGGTTGGCTCCGACAGCAAGCCGGGGCGTGGCGATGAAGACTTTGAAATCTGGCCGGCCTATGCGCGGGCGGCTATCGCTGCGATCCGCAAGGTTGATCCGGTCACGCCGATCTACGTCGCGGGCAATCAGTGGAGTTCTGCCACGGCAATGGGCAGCAAGAACCCCGGTTTTCCTCTCAAGGGGGCGAACCTGATTTACGAAGTGCATCTCTACCTTGACGCTCGCAACACCGGTGCGGCTTTTGACTACGAAACCGAAGCCGCCGCCAGCTCCACAGCCGGCCTGGGGCGGGGCGGCATCAAATTGACGACCGGACTTGAGCGGCTCAAAGTGGCGACCGGGTGGGCCAAAGACAAAAACGTCAGGATTGCGTTGACCGAAGTCGGCATGCCAATTGATGACCCGCGCTGGGAAGCCATGTTCACGGCCACCGCCCGGCACGCCGTGCAATCGGGCTGCGAGGTATTCACCTGGAGCGGCGGCAGCCACTGGCCCCTGCACAGCTACCCGATTAACCAGGTTCCCGGCTGGCACCAGAACCAGACGCTGGAGCCGCTGGTCTCAGGGGTGCTGAAGGCCGCTAGCGGCATTGCGCAGGCCAGCTTGTTCGACGATGGTCCAGGCTACGCACGCGTTGGTGAGGCGCTGCGCATCACGGTTTATGCGCGCGGCAACCTGGCGCGGCCGGTGCTGGTCGAAGTTCAGGCCAGCGGCAAAGGGGTACTGAGCAAAAGCAGGCTGACCATCCCGGCGGGCGCCAATGGGATGGACAGCTTTACCTACACTCCGGCCGCAGACCAGATCGCCAGCCTGCGCTACAGCGTCAGTGCGTCAGAAGGGCAGCCCGCACTGGCCGCGCCCTTGGCGCGCCGCGTGTTTTCACTGGCCGACCCGGTGGCCCATGCGGCGGCGAAGCTCGATGAAGCGGCGCTGGCGCTGCTGGCCAAATACAGCGCCTGCAAATGGGACATGGCCGACAGCTACACCGACTATGTGCAGGGCAGCCCGGCGGGGCCGGGCCAGGTGGTGCGCGCGGTGGCTGATTCGGGCTACGGGTCGAGTCCCGGCAATGCCATGCAAATGATCAATGTGCTCAACACGGAAAGCCCCGACCTGGGGCCTTTCGTGCCGCCGGTGATGCGCGTGACCAAGGGCAAAAAGAACGCTGACCACACAGCCGACGACACCTTCGGCCTGTGGTGCAAAAAGCGCGATCCTGTGGCCAAGACTGAGCCGCATCCGACCAACCGGGTGCCCTACAACATCGACGACGCCCATTTCGTGATCGCCGCCGTCAGTCTGCCAAGAGCCAACCGCTCGGGCGTGGTGTTTCAAGCGTCAAAGGCGGAAGCAACGTACTTAAGTGAGCTGGGGTTTGACGCCGGTCGGCCGGCGGCCAAGTGGCTCGATTCCAAAGGCCAGATGGTCCGCATCAGCAGCCCGGAGCGCGCCGCTTTGAATGCGCCTGTGGTGCTGGGCTTCACAGCTGCGGCGGGCGCGCAAAAACTGCGCGTTGACGGCACGCAAGTTGCCGCCAGCGCCGCCACGCTCGGGCCGGGTGCCTGCAACCAGATGCTGATCGGCTGGGGCTTCGCCAACTACTACCCGCAGGGCAGCTTTGGTGGGCATGTTTATGCGGTGGTGACGGGAAAAGGCACGCCGTCGCCTGTCGAAATGCGGGTGCTGGAGCGCTATCTGGCGAGCCTGGCGGGTGGCGCAATCCCGGCCTGATCGTGCTTCTCCGGCCTGATTGCTTTTATTCGACCCTGGCCCCGGAGGTTTGAACTGGTAACCCGGCAAGCCGCTTTCGGCAGGGAGAGGCTCCCGGTTTTTTGGCTGCGACGCCGGTTAAATGAAGAGGTGCTGTGCGGATGATGACATCGGCGCTTGAACGCATGAGGTGCGAATGCCCATAGCGTGGAGTATTCTGCCCGCTGCGTTGATGCACTGCGTTGACGCATCTACCACCACCCATGAAAGCTTTAATGACACTGTCCATTTACGCCACCTCCGTTCCTGTTTTCAGCCAGATGCTGCGCGGGCTCGGCAACGTCTTGCGCAAAGCCGAGGCGCACGCGAGCACTAAAAAAATCGAGCCCGAGGTGTTGCTGCAGGCGCGCCTGTTCCCCGACATGTTCTCGCTGCTGCGCCAGGTGCAGGTCGCCACCGACTTCGCTAAAAGCGTGACCGCGCGACTCGCCGGGGTAGAGGTGCCGAAGTTCGACGACGACGAGAAAACGTTTGCCGAGCTGCAGGCACGCATTGAAAAAGTGCTGGCTTTCATCGGTGGCCTTGAGCAGGCGAAGTTTGCCGAAGCCGCCACGCGCGAGATCGTGACGCAGGCCGGCACGCCCAAAGAAAAGAAGTTCACCGGCGAGGCTTATTTACTGACCTACGGTCTGCCGCATTTCTTCTTTCACACCACGACGGCGTATGCGATATTGCGTCACAACGGCGTGGAAGTTGGAAAGAAGGACTACGTCGGAAGTTGACGCGTTCGGGTCCATATCGCCGTTTTTTCCAGTGGTATCGGGCGCAGGCAGCTATTAAATTTATAGCGACGGGAGCACACCTGAAGCTCGCCTCCATCAAATAACCGGAGCACCCATGTCCCTCGAAGTTATCGGCGCCGAAACCGGCCCCAACCCGGTCGCCACCATCATCATCATGCATGGCCTCGGTGCCGACGGGGGCGATTTCGTGCCGATTGCCGAACAGCTCGACCTGCGAAGCGTCGGCCCTGTGCGCTTTTTGTTTCCGGCAGCGCCGCGCATTGCCGTGACGATTAACGGCGGCTATGTGATGCCGGCCTGGTACGACATCATGGGGGCCGATCTTGCGCAACGTGAGGACGAGGCGGGCCTGCGCCGCTCGCAGGCCGAGATCGAGGCTTTGATCGCGCACGAAAAAGCGCGCGGCATGCCCGCAAGCCGCATCGTCGTTGCCGGCTTTTCGCAGGGCTGCGCGATGGCCTTGATGGTCGGCTTGCGGCATGGTGAAACGCTCGCTGGTGTGGCCGGGCTTTCGGGTTATCTGCCATTGGCGGCCAAGACTGCTGCTGAGCGAAGCGCCGCGAGTCAGGCGATGCCGATCTTTCTAGCCCACGGGCGGCATGACGAGGTGATCGCGCTGCCGCGGGCGCAGGCCTCGCGCGATGCGCTGCAGTCGTTTGGCTACACCGTTGACTGGTACGAATACCCGATGGCGCATTCAGTCAGCCCGCAGGAGATCAGTGACCTCGCGCAGTGGCTGCGGCGCGTGTTGGCCTGAGAGCCCGCACCGGTCGCCCGCGTGCCGATCCCTCAATCGACCCGGTTATTGCCGTAGCGGAGAAGGCTCAGTCGGCGGGTAGTCGCTGTGGCCGCTATTTTTGCTGGATTGCGCAATTTCCTGGTCACGAATAGCAAACAGGCGCTGGATATCACTCAACGCCTGGTCGCGCTCATCTTCCAATATCGGGCGTGTGGCTTCAAAAGCCGGCTTGTCGGCACCCCCCACTGCTGCAGCAAGCGCGGGGGCAGACGCTTGGGCTTTCAACGGATGCGCCGAAGGGGCGTTTTGCCAGAATGTTTTGTCGGGCATCGTGGTGTAGGGGCAAGCGTTGAGAGGCTGAATCTGCCAGGAAATCCCGTGAAGCCATTGGCTTGCGTTGGGCTCAAAACGCTTGAGATCGGTTAGATAAGCCTTTTCAAATGCCATCAGGTGTTGCATCAAGCGCTCGTCCCAGTGTTTGACGATCAGCCGCACGAACATGCCGTTGCCGAGACGGCGGCTGGAGACCTGCAAAATCTGGCATTCGATCCATTGCGCAGGCATCCCGTAGCGGCGCAGTGCGTCGCGCAGCAACACATGAATCAGCTGGCTGCGCATGCCGATTTCGGAGTTGTCTTCGATCGTGGTCTGACTCTCGCTAAAACGGCTGACCTGTGCATCGGCATGCCCGGGCAGCCTCGTCGATGGGGCGGCACCAGATGACTTGCGTAAACCAAACAGGCGATTGAACAAAGATGTCATGCAGGTTTTTATGGCTTAAGCCAACGTGATGATTGAAAGAAATTCGGCCGTTTCCGGTGTCAGGCGGCTCGGGGTTTGGGAGGTGTTGAGAGTGTGCAACACATTAAAGGCAACCCGATAGTCCGTCAGCCTCACTCGCAAGTCAAGGACGCGGACCTGCGCCAGTCGCCCAAGCTGTGCCCCAGCGGATGGGGCCAGGCAAGAGCCCGCCCGACGAGCGCAGGCAAGCCGAGGCACCCTGCGCCGCGCCCGCTCGTGTGATACCTTCACCCCCGACAACGCCACCCGGAAATCTCCATGATCCCCATTCAGGCTGCGGCCGACGCCTCCCCTTCCCAACCGCTGGCAGAACGCCTCGCGGCGCTTTCGCCCGCACGGCTGCGCGGCATGCTCCGGGGTATCGAAAAAGAAAGCCTGCGCGCCCAGCCCAGCGGGTCGCTGGCGCTGACCCCGCATTCAGCCGCTTTGGGTTCGGCCCTGACACACCCGCACATCACAACTGATTTCAGTGAGTCGCAGCTTGAACTGGTCACCGGCGTTCACACCCGCGTCGAGGCCGCGTTGCAGGAGTTAACCGAGATCCATCAGTTCACCTGCCGCACGCTGGCGAAAGAGGGCGACGAGATGCTGTGGGCGTCCAGCATGCCCTGCGGCCTGCCAGCCGATGAGACTATTCCCATCGCGCTGTTCGGCTCGTCGAACGTCGGGCGCGCCAAAAGCATTTACCGAATGGGGCTGTCGCACCGCTACGGTCGTCGCATGCAGACGATCTCGGGCATTCACTACAACTGGTCGCTGCCGGGCGTGAGCAGTGCCGAGTATTTCGGCCTGATCCGCAATTTTCGCCGCCATGCATTTTTGTTGCTGGTGCTGTTCGGCGCCTCGCCTGCCGTGTGTTCCAGCTTCGTGGCAGGGCGTCAGCATGAGCTGCAAAAACTCAACGACCACACGCTGTACATGCCGCACGGCACCTCGCTTCGTATGGGCCGGCTTGGCTACCAAAGCGACGCCCAGGCTTCGCTGGCGGTCAGCTACAACAGCCTCTACGGCTATGGCGCGTCATTGCAGCAAGCCCTGACGCAGCCTTATCCGGCCTATGAAGCTCTCGGCGTGCGCAACCCCGGCGGTGATTACAACCAGCTTGCCACCACGCTGCTACAGATCGAAAACGAGTTCTATGGCTCTATTCGACCCAAGCGCGTGACCTTCCCGGGTGAGCGCCCGCTGCACGCACTGCGCGAGCGCGGCGTTGAATACGTCGAAGTGCGCCTAATGGACCTGGACCCTTTTGAGCCCGTCGGCATATCGGCACAAACCATGCGTTTTATCGATATCTTTTTGCTGCACTGCCTGCTGACAGACAGCCCGTCCGACACGCCAGCCGAAATTGCCGAACTCGCACGCAACCAGCACCGCACCGCCGAACGCGGGCGTGAGCCGGGTTTGACGCTCACCCGCGCAGGTGCAGAAGTGCCGCTTGTAAGTTGGGGTCACGATCTGCTTGATGCCTGCACGCCCATCGCCCTGGCGATGGACGCCGCACAGGGCGGCAGCGACTACCACGCGGCTCTCCAGGCGGCGCAAGCCAGGTTTGATGCGCCTGACTCGCTCCCATCGGCTTGCGTGCTGGCTGCGATGCAAACCGGTTTTGATAATTCGTATTTGCACTTCGTGCAGGACCGCTCGTTGAAGACCCGTGATGCGATCCTGGACCTGCCCTTTAGTGACGACCTTCAAGCTCATTTCGAGGCCATGACGGC
>JANOOO010000499.1:0-1891 GCA_031421375.1 Polaromonas sp. | reverse complement strand
AGACATGGTGCGTATCTCGGACGCGCGCATGAGCGGCACCAGCTACGGTGCCTGCATCCTCCACGTCGCACCCGAGGCTTACATCGGCGGGCCGCTGGCGCTGGTTAAAACCGGCGACATGATCACCGTCGATGTGCCGGGGCGGCGTATTCACCTCGAAATCGGCGATGCAGAAATGGCAACACGGCGCGCCGCGTGGCAGCCGCCGCCCAAGCGCTTCGAGCGCGGCTATGGCTGGATGGCAGCACGCCACATTCAGCAGGCCGACACCGGCTGCGATTTTGATTTTCTGGAAACCTCGTTCGGCGCGCCCATCGGCGAGCCCGATATTTACTGACTTGACCTTGAACTGAACCGGGAAACAACATGGCCCTCAAACAAGAGACCCGCGACAAACTCAAAACCGTCAGCACAGCCACGCTCTGCACGGCGCTGTTCAAGCGCGGCCTGCGCAACCAGTTCATTCAGGACGTGCATCCGCTGAACGCGAACCTGCCCAATATGGTGGGCGAAGCCTTCACCTTGCGCTACATTCCGGCGCGCGAGGACCTGAACCCGATCACCGTGTTCCAGGATCCGAAGCACCCGCAACGCGCTGCCATCGAGCAGTGCCCCGAAGGTGCAGTGCTGGTAATCGACAGCCGAAAAAACGCCCGCGCCGCGTCGGCAGGCTCAATTTTGATCACACGGCTGATGGTGCGCGGCTGCGCCGGCATCGTCACCGACGGCGGCTTTCGCGACTCGCCCGAGATCGCTACGATGCCGTTTGCCGTCTATCACCACCGCCCCGCTGCGCCCACCAACCTCACGCTGCACCAGGCGCTCGACATCAACGTGCCGATTGGCTGCGGCGACGTCGCGGTGTTCCCTGGCGATGTGATCGTCGGCGACCGTGAAGGCGTGTTCGTCATTCCGGCGCACATGGCCGATGAGGTGGCCGACGAGGCCGTCGAGATGACCGCGTTTGAAGATTTTGTCAGCAAGGAAGTGCTGAAGGGCCGCTCCATCATCGGGCTGTACCCGCCAACCACGCAGCAGGCGAAAGACGATTTCGCCACCTGGCGCAAGGCCAAAAACCGATAAAAAAGCTCGCCCCACCGGCGCTCCAGTTTTCCGCCGTCCGCTCCCGAACACCGCTCCCGCATTGGATTTCGTCGCAATCGGATGTGGCGACCGACCGATTGAACCTGGAAACGGCAGTTGGACGCGTCCGAGTGGGCTGTGATGCGGTGCGCTGGCAAGGCGCGACAACGCTGCGGGCTTCTGCCCGCGAGGCGGAGCAACGCCGCCAGCGTGCCGCAGCGCGGCTCACTCGGACGCGTAGCGTTGTTACCCCAGAAGTGAAGCTAAACGAAGGCAAAAAGGTCAATATCCACCTGGATTTGGCGAGGCATGCAAGCGGTCAACTGCCGTTTCCAGGTTTAAGGTACTCCGACCATGAGGGCGGGCGGCGCAGCCGGTTGCGACGTCCCCGCATCCGCATCCGCATCCGCATCCGCACCCGCACCCGCACCCGGGCACTCCGGCCAAGCGAGCCCCAGTCAGTCCGCCCGAATCATCTCAATGTGCGCGATGCCATCTTCATCGTAAGGCTCGCCATCAGGCACAAAGCCGTGCTGCCGGTAAAAGCCTTCAAGCCGGGCTTGTGCGCCGATGCGTATCGGCTGCGCACCCCATTGCAACGCCACGCAAGCCAGCGCCTGACGCATCAGCGCATGGCCCACGCCAGCGCCTCGCGCCGATGCCCGGTCGACAACCCGGCCGATGCTGGCTTCGGCGTATTTCAAGCCGGGCGACAAACACCGCGCATACGCCTGCAACGTGCCGTCAGCCTCGCTGTGGCCCAACAGGTGCATCGCCTGCGCGTCCAGGCCGTCGAGGTCTTGAAACG
>JANOOO010000498.1:0-3463 GCA_031421375.1 Polaromonas sp. | reverse complement strand
CGTCTTCGATCACCGGCACCAGCGAGTTCGGGTTGAGTGCGATGTAGTCAAGCGTCTTGACGATGCCGAACAGCCCGCCGGCTTCAGTGCGCTGAAAGTCCAGACCCAGCTCCTGCGCGGTCCAGACGACTTTTTTGACGTTGATCGAGCTGATTCGGCCCCAGATTTTGAGCATCTAGATCACTCCCACCGGACTTGCATCTTCGCTCTTTCCCCCTCTCCCTCCGGGAGAGGGCAGGGGTGAGGGTTCCCCGACTTTCTTTGCCCGGCTCTCGGCAATCGCCGCCGCCAGTGCCTTCACGCCAACGTCAATTTGCTCGGCGCTGGCCGTCACGAACGAGAGCCGCAGGCAGCGCACATCGGCGTGGTCGGCGTAAAACGCGGCTCCTGGAACGAAGGCGACGTTTTTTTCGACCGCCCTGGGCAACAACTGCGCGGCGTTCATTCCCGCTGGCAGGTGCACCCACAAAAACATGCCGCCCGTCGGCTGATTCCAGCTGACGTCATCGGGCATTTCGCGGGCCAGCGCGGCCAGCATGGCGTCACGCTGCGTTTTGTAGAGCGCGCGAATCGCCGGTACATGGCGGTCAAGAAAACCATCTTTCAATACCTCGAAGGCGATGCGCTGGTTGAAACTCGGCGTGTGCAAATCGGCCGCCTGCTTGGCCTGCAGCAGCTTGGGGTAGAGCGCCTTCGGGGCGACCAGAAAACCCAGGCGAAGGCCGGGTGCCAGGGTTTTGCTGAAGCTGCCCATATAGATGCAGCCGTCGGGATTGCGTGCGGTCAGCGGCAACGGTGGCGGAGAGTCGAACCACAGATCGCCGTAGGGGTTGTCTTCAACGATGGGCAGGCCCAGGCGTGCGGCTGTTGTGCTCAGCGCGGCGCGGCTGGCCTCGCTCATTGAATTGCCGGTCGGGTTCTGGAAGCTGGGCAGCACGTAGAGAAACCGCGCACCGGCCGCTTTGGCTTCGAGGTCTTGCAGATCGAGGCCATTTTCATCGTCACCTGCATTCCCACCATCATCGTTGTCAACGTTGACGAACTGCGGCTCCATCGGCGTGAATGCCTGCAGCGCGCCGAGGTAAGTCGGCGTCTCGACCAGCACGCGCGAACCCGGGTCGATCAAAATCTTGGCGATCAGGTCGAGCGCCTGCTGGCTGCCGGTCGTGATTAAAACCTGCTCCGGGTCCACGGCCCACGGCAGCGAGTCGGCGACCCACTGGCGCAGCGGCGCATAGCCTTCGCTCGCGGCGTATTGCAACGCGGCGCGGCCATCGGATGCAAGCACTTTCGCGCACGCGGCGGCAAAGGCATCGACCGGAAAGGTTTTCGGCGACGGCAGGCCGCCGGCGAAGCTGATGATGCCGGGCTTGTCAGTCACCTTCAAAATCTCGCGGATGACCGAGGGGTTCATTTTTTCGGCTCTGGCGGCCATCGTCCAATTCATTTTTCCCCCTGTTGATTTAATTGTCATTTTGCGACGTCAACCGGCATTTTCTTGCCGACAAAAACAGTAGCGATTACGGCCAGCGCAAACCCCACAGTCACCACATCAAGCCGTTCACCCAGCAGCGGCACGGCAAATAGCATCGAGAAGAAGGGCTGCACCAATTGAACCTGACTGACGCGCACGGCACCGCCGAGCGCCAGCCCGCGATACCAGACGAACAATCCGATCCACATCGAGAAAACGGCCAGATAGGCAAAAGCCCACCAGCTGGTGGCGTTGATGACGCGCCAGTCGGCGGGCGCGTGCAGCCAGGCAAGCGGCAGCGTCACGGGCAGCGCAATCACCAGCACCCAGCAGATCACGCGCTCGGCTCCGAGTGCAGGCGTCAGGCGCGCGCCGCCGACGTAGCCGAGCGCGGCGCTGGCCATCGCGAGCAGCAAATACAGGTCGGCCAGATGCAGGTTGAACTGACCGGCGCTATCGAAAGACTGCAGCGCCATGAAGACCAGCACCAAAGCGGTCCCCAGTAGCGCGCAGGTCCAAAAGCCGCCGCTCGGCTTTTGCCGGAACCACAGCGCCGCCACCACGGCCGTTGCCAGCGGCAGCAGGCCGATGACGACTGCGCCGTGCGTGCTGGGAACGACGCGCAGTGCCAGTGCCAGAAACAGCGGAAAGCCTGCAACCACACCGAGCGCCGTGAAAGCCAGCAAGCCCCATTGCCGACCGGCCGGCATCAGCCTGTCGCCACGCGCGCGGTGCGCGAGCAGATAAATCAGCGACAGAATTCCGGCCACTGCAGCCCGGCCGAAGGTAACAAACCACGGCGACAGTTGCGGCGCTTCGACGGGCCCGACCGCCAGACGCGTCAAAGGCAGCGTGGCCGAAAAAATCACGATGCCAAGCAGACCCAGCCACAGGCCGTGGTTGACGTGCGGGTCGGTATCGATGCCTTGGGCCAGGGCGCTCATTGAAGTGCCCCCACGCTAGTTCGCTTCGCGTAACTCGCTGCCCCCCGAGGGGGCTGACCTTGCTTGGGGCGGCCCGGCGCGGCGTGAATGAAGCAAACCTTCGTGCTTCGCACTGCGGTGCGACCTTGCTTGGGGCGGCCCGGCGCGGCGGTCATGCGATCAACATCCAAATCGCCGTCGCCACCAGCACAGCCGCCATCAGCCGGTTGAACCCCACGCGCCGCCGCCCCGACCCGTTCGGCCCAGCCAGCCAGCCCTGCAATAGCGAGCCGACCAGCGCATAGGTGAGGTTGCTGGCAAAGGCGAACAGCAGCATCACCGGCAGAACCACGGCAAAACGCAAGCCGGCGTCACTGCGCCCGGCAACCCAGCCACCGACGATGGCGAGCGCCAGCATCCACGCCTTGATGTTGACGAACTGCAGCGCAGCGCCTTGCCAAAAACCGATCAGCCCTTGCGAATGGTCCGAAGTCAGATCAATCGGCAAAACAATCGGGGTCAGATCACGATTGTTTTGCTCGTCAGCCGAGTTTTGCACATTTAATCGTGCTCTGACCCCAATTGATTTTCCAATTGATTTTTTGACCCCGATTAATTTTGTGGCGAGCCACAGCATGTACAGGGTGCCCGCGCCTTTGATGGCCCAAATAAGCATGGGCATGGCCAGCAAAACGGCACCGAGGCCGAGTGCGCACAGGCTGAGCAGTACACCCCAGCCGAGTGGCACCGAGCAGATGAATGGCAAGGTTAGCCGCAGGCCGTGGTTGGCGGCAAGCGCCGTAGCCAGGGTGGTATTGGGCCCAGGTGTAAAGCTCATGGCTGTAGCCAGACCCAGTAACGCGGTGAATTCATGCCAGTTCATGCGCCGACTTTAGCGTTGTCGGCAGAGAGATGTCAGTACAGTGCAAATACAATTTTCATGACAAAAAAATGTACTGTGCCGTTCGATTTGACAGCACACGGCCCTCGTTATACGAAAGACAAGCGCCATGTTGATGAAATCTCCCACCCAGTCATTGACGCAGCAACTTTCGGCGCGCCTGTC
>JANOOO010000497.1:0-2366 GCA_031421375.1 Polaromonas sp. | reverse complement strand
TCATCGACGAGCTCGAGCGCATCGACCTTGTGCGGCAGCGTGATGTTGCAGCCGCGAAAGCCCAGCGCCGCAAGGCCGGGCAGGGCTTGCGCCAGCTTGCCGGGCGCGACTGGCAACGGCACATAGGCCCCCTGAATGCCGTACTTTTCAAGCCAGTAGTTGTGCAGCTTGGGTGAGCGCGAATGCGCGACCGGCCAGCCGACGATGCCGGCCAGACCGAAGGGGGTTGAACTCATGGGGCGGGCTTCCTGTTGACATCAAAAAAGCGCATCTGAAATGCGCTGGCATGGCCACTTTATCGGTAACCGACCCGGTCCAGCATCTGCTGCACCTTCACCTGATTTTTGCCGATGCTGGCAACGGGCACGGTGTCAGGCTTGAAGCCGTCGCCAGCCATGGCCTGCAATGCCGGGTTGGTCAGCTTGACGCTGGCGACTGCGGGCCACTCGTTGTTGCCGTTTGCGAAGTATTCCTGAGCGGGAAGGCTCGCCAGATATTCCATAAAGCGAATGGCGTTGGCTGTATTTTTGGCGTGTGCCGCAACGGCTGCGCCTGCAACGTTCACATGCGTTCCTGTGCCCTGCTGGTCGGGGAAGACCACGCCAATGCGCTCGGCGATGGCCTGGTCGGCAGGTGCCTCGGAGCGCAGGATGCGGGCCACGTAGTAGGTATTGGCGAGCGCAATACCGCATTCACCGCTGGCCACGCCCTTGATCTGATCGGTGTCGCCACCCTTGGGGTCGCGCGCCATGTTGGCGACCAGGCCCTTGAGCCACTGCTCGGTGCGGGCCTCGCCAATGTGCTCCTGCATAGCCCCGAACAGCGACAAGTTGTAGGGGTGCGAGCCTGAGCGGGTACACAGCAGGCCCTTGTTTTTGGGCTCGGCGAGTTCCGCGTAGGTGTCCACGTCGGCGGCTTTGACCTTCAGCTTGTCGTACACCACCACGCGGGCGCGCGTCGAAAAGCCGAACCAGGTCGTGCCTTCGGGTGTGGCCAGGGCACGCAGGCGGGCCGGAATCGCCGCTTCGAGCGCTTTCGATTTGATCGGCTTGAACAGGCCATCGACATCGCCTTTCCAGAGCCGCGCCGCATCGACCAGCAAGATCACATCGGCCGGTGAGGCACTGCCCTCGGCCCGCAGGCGCGCCAGAATGCCAGCGTCGTCGGCATCGACGCGGTTGATCTTGATGCCCGTCAGCTTGGTGAAGTTGGCGTAGAGCGCTTCATCGGTCTGGTAGTGACGCGCTGAGTACAGGTTGACGACGCCGGGGTCTGCCGCCGACTGGGCGGGTACGGCAATCGCCAGCAGGACGGCGGCAGCGGTAGCCGCAGCAGCACTGCGAGCCAGTGAAGTGAAGCGCGTCGGGGCGACGCCTGGTTTCAGCTTTCGATTCGGTTGGGGAAACACGTGCAGGACCTTTTGAAATGACGATAACGCTACTCTAATGCAAACGCGAATAATTCTCAATTGGATTTTATAAAATCCATTTTTGCGACGAGATTGACGGTTGTAGCGCGGCTTCGGCTGCGTGAACTGGCGGAGTCAGCAGACCAAAAAAAAGCCTGATCGAACGATCAGGCTTTTGATGGCGAAGGGCGAAAGCCCCGGCGCAGCGCGGCGAGCCGCGCTGGAAAATCAACGCTTTTTGGCAGTCGCGGTGCGCGATGCGTTGACGGCCGAAGTCGTCACGGTGTTGAAGTTCGTCTCGGCCATTTCGCTGGCTTGCTTGACGGCCTTTTGCATCGATTCAAACGCGTTGTTGGCAGCAGCCACGGCGCTCTTCATGACAGCGACAGTGGACTCGGAGCCGGCTGGCGCGTTTTTCGATGCGTCATCAACCAGGCCCATGAATTTTTTCTGTGCGT
Organism: Polaromonas sp.; assembly: GCA_031421375.1. GTDB lineage: Bacteria > Pseudomonadota > Gammaproteobacteria > Burkholderiales > Burkholderiaceae_C > Polaromonas. Next base: position 500 of record JANOOO010000497.1, on the reverse strand, counting down.
CGGTGGCCTGGCCTTCGATGGCCTTGCCCAGATCGGCACCGGCAGCCGAAGCGATGTCATACAGGTGACGGCTGTAAGCGGCGGTTTTCTCAGCCAGGGGCTGAACCATGCTGACTTGCAAAGCCAGGAATTCTTGTGCGTCCTTGGCACCCAAAACGGCTTGTGCGTGGTTGGCGCTTTCGGCCAGAGCAGCCTTGGTGGCCTGAATGTTCAGTTCGACGAGCTTTTCGATGCCCTCGAAAGCTTTGTGGGTCATGCCGAACATGGTTTCGATGTTGGCTTTGTAGGCGGCGGTGATCTGTTCTGTGGTCATCATAAAAATATTTCCTGAATGTGAATAAAAGAGTGAGCTTTTAATGTGGCTCAGTGAAAACAGTTGCTTTGCACTTTTGCTGCACTGCAACATGGGCGCAAGTATAAACACTTAGCCTTCAGATGCAAGGTATTTTTGTTGCGATGCAGCAATCTAGGTGCCGGGCTCTAAAACTGCCGGTTTCGTG
>JANOOO010000496.1:0-6936 GCA_031421375.1 Polaromonas sp. | reverse complement strand
CTCGACCCTGAAGCGTATGTCGGCGAAACCGTGGTTCGCGCTGCGACCGTCGTTTGATGGCCGTGCCAGCACGCCATGATTAGCCTGCTGCGCTTCACGCTCGATCTGTTCTCGCCCGAGGCGCTGCCGCCGCCCTGTGCGCGGGCGGGCCAGCCCGGCCGCACGCCGGGCCGACGTGGCGCGCTACCCGACACAACCGACACAACCGACACAACCGACACAACCGGAAAACTCAAGCCAAATCAGACCCCAGCCCAGCATGGATGGGCGCAAGCAGCTCCTGAAATAATAGCAACTGACGCTGCCCAGCCGACGCACCAAGCGCCAGTCGTACACGCGCTGGCGCTTGCCGACGCCTGCGAGCCTGCCAGCGCCGCCCATCCCAAAGCCAACCGCGAGGCGCTGCTGGGCACCTTGCGCGTGGCCTACGAGCTCAAGCGCGGCAAACGCCGCACGATTGGTTTTTGCGTTAGCGCGGACGGCCTGACCGTCAGCGCGCCCAGGTGGGTCAAGCTCGGCGACATTGATGCCGCGCTGCGCGAAAAATCAACCTGGATCGTCAAGAAACTTCACGAAGTGCGTGCTCGCCACGACCGGCTGACGGCTGCCCGCATCGTCTGGCGAGACGGCGCCGAACTGCCTTATCTAGGCCAGCCGGTGCGCATCGTGCTCGACCCGGCGCACGGTTTTTCCGGTGTCGGGGCCGAGCTGCAGGCGCCAAGCGCCGAGGTGTGGGCCGCGTCCAGCACGCCGGGTGCCGCAGTCACGCGCCTGCTCCACGTCGGCCTTGCGCACAGCGCCAGCCCTGAGCAGATTCGCGATGTGGTGCAAGCCTGGCTGATGCGTCAGGCGAGCCGGTTGTTCACCGAACGCCTGCAGCATTTCGCGCCGCAACTCGGCGTCAGCTGGCGCAAATTAAGTCTGTCTAGCGCCGGCACGCGCTGGGGTAGTGCCAGCGCCGATGGCTCGATTCGGCTGCACTGGCGGCTGATTCATTTTCGCCAGCCGGTGATCGACTACGTGGTCGTTCACGAGCTGAGCCACTTGCGCGTGATGGACCACAGCCCGCGTTTTTGGGACACCGTGCGCGCAGTGGTGCCCGATTACGCCGGTCTTCGCAGCGAATTGAAGGACGAGTCGATTGCCCGGTGGTAGCGCCTGTGCTGTTCCGCGAGCCGATTGAGCGCTGTCAGAGCCGTGGCAAGTCTGTATCAAGCAAGAACCGTAAATTGATGAAACTATCTAAAATCATTTTCTCGTGTTGAAATTACAAAAACTGAAAAAATGATTTTCATAAAGGGGCATCAGGATGAACGGGCAAACAATGTTGGTGGTGGACGACAACCCCGACCATCTGGAGCTGACCGCCACAACCTTGCAGGAGCAGGGCGGCCAGGCCAGGATTGTGCTTGCCTCCAATGGCGAGGCCGCGCTCGACTACCTGTTTGGCCAGGGCTCCCATGTCGGCCGGGATATCCGTTCGCAGCCGGCGGTGGTGCTGCTGGACCTGAAGCTGCTCGGCCTCTCTGGCCTCGACGTGCTGCGCCGCATTCGCGCGCGTCCGGCGACAGCGCTGATTCCCGTCGTCATGCTGACATCGTCAAGCGAACGCTCGGACATGCTGGCGGCGTATCGGGAAGGGGCCAACGCCTACGTCTGCAAGCCGGTCAATTTTGACGAATTCACGCGCAAGCTGCAGGCGCTCAAAGCCTTCTGGCTGGGCGTCAATGAAGTCGTCACGACCGCTTGATGCAGCCGATTAACCCGAAGCCAAGCGCCGCACGAAATGGATCGCAGACGCCTTTGAGATTGCCTACCTTTTCACTCAGAGGCCAGCTGGTGCTGGTTGTCATGGCGGCGATGCTGCCGCTGCTGGCGCTTACGCTTATCAAGGCGGTGATCGACAGCCGTGCGGCCATTACGCGGGCATCAAGCGAGCTTGACGAGGCTGCGGCGCGTGTCGTCGCCAGCCAGGACCGCATTGCCCTGTCGGCGCGCAATATGCTGCTGGGCATTGCCAATGTGCCGGGTCTGCTGACGCTGCCGCCCGCCGATTGCCAGCGCTACTTTGGCCAGCTCAATGAGCAGCTGTCAGCCTATTTGAACCTGGGCCTGGTCGATATTGAAGGCCACGCGCGTTGCCACGGCATGGGTGAGAGCCAATCGCTTTTTCTGGGTGATCGGGATTACTTCTTGGCCGCGTTGCAGCGCCGCAGCTTCGTCGTCGGTGCTTACTCGATTGGTCGGGCCACCGGGCGGCCCCAGGTGAGTTTTGCGTTGCCGGTTTTCAAGCCGGCCGGCCCCCCTGCTGCGGTGTTGTACGCGAGCCTTGATGTGATCGAATTCTCGAAAATGATGACTGAGATCCCCCTGCCTGTGGGCGGCAAGCTGGTGGTGACGGATCGCGACGGTGTGGTGCTGGCCGCAGTCGGTACGCCGTCGGCTGTTATCGGGCAGCCGATGCCGCGCAATGCGGGCGCGCTGCCGCCCGAGCCCGCCTTTGGCGGCTTCGATGGTCGCATCTTCAGCGTGCGTTCAAGCGGGCAAAACGAGGCACCTGACTTTTACGTCATCGTCAGCGCCGACCGCGCTGGCGTGCTGGCCCCCGAGCGGTTGGCGCTGGCCCAGCAGCTCGCAGCGCTGTTGCTGGTTGGCCTGTTTGGTGGAGCGCTGGCGCGGAGAATCGGCGGGCGCGCCATTGTCAAACCCGTGCAGGAACTGCTTGCGGCGCATCGGCAAATTGAAGAAGGCTGGCTGCAGGTGCGCGTGGCAACCCCGCGCCTTGGTGCCGGCGCAGAGTTTGCGCGCATGGGCGAGGGCTTCAACCGTATGGCCGAGTCGCTGGAGCTGCGCGACCAGACCCTGATGCAGCGCGACTTGGCACTGCAGGCCGAGCTGGGGCGCAGCCTGCGCGTACAGCGCCGTCTGGAGAATGCGCAGCGCATCGGCCGCATTGGCAATTGGGAATCAGACCTCGCTGCCGACACGCTTTGGTGGTCAGACGAGGTCTATGCGCTGTTTGGGCTGCGCCCCGATACCTTTGAATGCACGCCGGCCCACTTTCTGCAGCTGCTGCATCCAGACGATCAGGCCCTTTTTGAGAAAAGGCGCGATGCTGCCCTGCGGGCCGGTGCCGAGTTGGATACCGAGTACCGCATCGTCACGCCTCAGGGCGACATTCGCTGGATTCATCAAGTTGGCCAGCTGCAGGCGGGCGCAGGCAACGGGTTGACGCTGCGTGTGGGCGTGGTTCAGGACATCACCGACCGCAAGCAAGCCGAGCTGGCATTGGCGAGCAGCGCCGACCTGCAGCGCCGCACCGGCGAGATGGCGCAGATCGGCGGCTGGCAGCTCGAACTTGACACGCTGGAGCTGGCCAGTTCTGCGCAAGTGCTGCGTATCTACGAGAACGACGCTCACCAGCCGCTTGGCTTTGCAGCGTCGCTGGCCGCTTTCGGCGGGGCAGCGGCCAAAGCGCGGCTCACCTTCGAGGCCGCCCTCAATGCCGCGCGGCTGCAGGGCCTGCCGTGGGATTTGGAGCTGCCGATGACCACCCGGCGTGGCAAGGCCATCTGGGTGCGCACGCAGGGGCGCGCCATCACCGAGGCTGGCCGGATTGTGCGACTGGTCGGTGCGCTGCAGGACATCACCGAGCGCAAGCTGGCTGATCGCGCGGCGCTGGAGAGCGAGCAGCGCTACAGCGCGCTGTTTGCCAGTGCGCCGGTGCCGATGTGGGTGTTTGACGCCCAGACCCTGCGCTTTTTGGCCGTCAACGAAGCGGCGGTCCAGGCCTATGGTTATTCGCGCGCGCAATTTCGCTGCATGACGCTGTTTGACATTCGCCCTGCGTCCGAGCACGACGCGCTGCGCCGCGATCTCGACAAGTCGTCAGGGGTGGCGCGCGAGGTCTGGACGCACCGCCGCCGCGATGGCTCGGCGTTTCCGGTCAATGTGGTGTCGCGGCCAATCTCGCACGGGGGGCGCGACGCCCGCTTTGTCGTCGCACTGGATATGACTGCGCAGCGCCAGGCAGAAGCCGCCATGCAGGCGCATCTGGCAACGCTTCAGCGCGCCGCCGATGCCGCCCAGGCCATTACCTGGCACCACACGCTGGCGGGCTTGCTGCAGGAAGTGGCCGACCAGGCGCGTGGTGTCGTTGGCAGCCATGGCGCACGGGTGTGGCTGGCTGCCCCCGAGCTGCCTGCCGGCGGGCTGCAGGCGGCATCGGCTTCGCCGGACTGGGTCGAGGGCGGGCCCGCGCTGGAGTCGCCCGCCTGGCTTGCGCTGTATCGCCCGGTGTTTGAGAGCAACCGCACGCTGCGACTGTCTGCCGCCGGGCTCGCGGCGCAGACTCGATTGCAGCCGCAGCCGCAGCCGCCGGTTCAGCCGCCGGTCCAGTCACCGAACGGCGAACCCGCCGCAGCGCTATCGGGCGTGCTGGCGGTGCCGCTGCGCGGCCGAGACGGCAACAACATTGGCCTGCTCCAGCTGTCGGCCAAGTACGAGGGCGACTTTACCCAGCAAGACGAATACGCGGTGCTGGAGCTCGCCCGGCTGGTTGCGGTGGCTATTGAGAATGCCCGCCTCCTTGACGAACGCCAGCAAATGGCCCTCGGTCTGGAGCGCACCGTGCAGCAGCGCACCGCCGAGCTGACACGCCAGGAGGCGCTGTTTCGCGCCCTCGCCCAGCAAGCCCCCGAGGTGGTCTGGACGGCCGACCCGCAGGGCCGTGTGACTTACCTGAACCGCGCCTGGTTTGACCTGATGGGCGGTGATTTCAAGCGCTGGCGCGGCCATCGGTGGGTTGCGGTGCTGCACTCCGACGATCTCGCCGAGGTCAGGGCAACCTGGGCTGCGGCCCGTGCGGCAGGCACCCGGTTCGCTGGCGTGCGGCGCCTGATTGCGCAAGATGGCCGACTGCGCACCATGTCCTACCGTGCCTCGCCGGTCCACGACGAGGCCGGTCAGGTGGCGTTCTGGGTCGGCATCGACACCGACATCACCGATATCAAGGGCATTGAAGCGGCGCTGCGGCGCTCGAACGAGGAGCTTGAGGCGTTTTCGTATTCGGTCTCGCATGACCTGCGTTCGCCGCTCAACACCATCGACGGCTTCAGCCGCCTGCTGGCGCGCCAGGTTGAGGGCGAAGCCGGCGAGAAAGCCCGGCACTTTTTGGCGCGCATTCATGCGGGTGTGGCGCAAATGGGGCAATTGATTGAAGACTTGCTGTCACTGGCGCAAGTCTCGCGCGCCGAATTGCGGAACGAGCCAGTCGATCTGTCGGCGCTGGCGCTGCGCAGCCTGGACAGCCTGCGAGTCCGCGACACCGAGCGCCAGGTGCAGGCCACGGTCGAGCCGGGCTTGACAGCCGAGGGCGATGCGCGGCTGATTCAGGTCGTGCTCGACAACCTGCTGGCCAACGCCTGGAAGTTTTCACTGCACCGAAAGCCGGCCGAGATCACCGTTGGCCAAACCCGCAATTCGGCGGGGCAAACCGTGTTTTTCGTGCGCGACAACGGCGCCGGTTTCGACATGGCCCATGCCGACAAACTGTTTCGCGCATTTCAGCGCCTGCACACGGCGGCCGAATTTGCCGGCACCGGCATCGGCCTGGCGACGGTTCAGCGCATCGTCGGCAGGCACGGGGGGCAGCTGTGGGCCGACGCGGTTCCGGACGGCGGCGCAACCTTCTTTTTCACCCTGCCCAAGGGCGCAAGGTCGAGCCCATCCATGGCAACCAGTTGATAAAATCGCTTCAAAATATCAAAATCAGTTAATTTTTAATTAAATTAAAAGTAGTAACAGAAACTTGTTCTTATGACGATCGACACCCAATCTTTTGAAGCTGCGCTTTTAACGGCTAATTTTTCCAGCGACGACTACTGCGGCACCACCTACGCGGCCAAGTTGATGGGCCTGTCGGTCGCCACTGTGCAGGCGCTGGTCGAAAAAGGCGAGATCGAAGCCTGGAAAACGCTGGGTGGCCACCGGCGCATCGCGCTGAACTCGATCAACGCCTACATCACCCGGCACAGCCCGCAGCGCGCCCGAGCCGACACCAACCCCAAACACCGGCTGCGCGTCCTGCTGGTTGAAGATGACGAGGGCGCCTGCGAGCTCTATCGCAATTATTTTGAGGAATGGGATCTGGCAGTCGATTGCACCTTCATGACGTCGGCGATCGAGGCGTTGATGGACATTGCCAGCATGAAGCCCGATTTGCTCATCACCGACCTGTCGATGCCCGGCGTCGATGGGCTGGAGATGCTCAAGGCGCTCAAGCGCAACCAGAACCTCGCCGACATGCAGATCGTTGTGATCAGCGGCCTGCCCGACGAGGCCGTGGCCGCGCGCGGCGGCATCCCGGCGCATGCGCACCTGCTCAAAAAACCAATCAACTTCGACTGGCTGCAAGGCTACGTGACAGCGCTGGTTACGGCGAACCGGAAGTGGCGTCGCTGACTGGCGCGCCTGGATGGTAGCCAGGATGTTTGCCCTGAGGCCGGCCTGGGCTGGCGAGCGGATCAGCAGCAAAAAGCAGCTACGATGCGGGTCAATTCTGACGTTGACGTAAACGTCAATCTGCTACGGATTGAAGCCGCTTAACACCCGCTATCAGCCTGCCAATGTGCTGCCCGGACTGCGCACCCGATCAACCCTGGTAGTCCGTTTCACCAAAACCATTACATGAAACCGCGCCTTTTTCCACCATGCGTCGTTCCATCCCCTTGCCGCACTGGAAGTGCGGCAGCGGGTCTGCGCCTAGCCTGGCGAAAAAATCCATCGGTTTCATTTCGTATTGCTTTTGGTGAAACGGACTACTAGTTTCATGGCTCCCACCTACACCATCGGCGACCTCGCCAAAGAGTTTGACCTGACCACGCGGGCCATGCGTTTTTACGAAGACATGGGCCTGCTGCAGCCACAGCGTTCGGG
>JANOOO010000495.1:0-2107 GCA_031421375.1 Polaromonas sp. | reverse complement strand
GCCTTTGCCCTTGAGCGACGAGTTCCACAGCGCGTCAAACCCGGTCTGCAGGCGCGCTGTCCAGGCCGCGTTGTCGCCGAACTTTGGCGCACCCGCCACCCCGGCGCCGTGGCAAGCCACGCACTGGGCTTTATAGACTTCTTCGCCTGACTTGAGGGGCCGGTTTGCGTCACGAATCTCGACCATGCCGACTTTCTGGATGCGTGCTACCACGTCTTTTTCGGTGTTCCCCGCACCAGCTGCGGGCATGGCGTCCAACACGACGTAATAAACCAATCCGATGATGACCAAAATCGGCACCACGAACGAGAAGAACACCGCCGCCAGCAGCTGTTTCGGGGTTTTGATCGGCCCGGTGTGCTCAACTTCGTGAGTCGTATTGGAATCGTTTGCGCTCATGGCGTCCTCAAAAAAAAGCGGTGGATGAATGAAAGGAAGTGCGGGGGGTGCGGGGAAGCTCGACCGTTTGAAGTGGGCCACGCCCCGAATAATCGGGTCGGCCCAGCACAGCGAACTTCAGTCTTTAATTATATCGGGGGGTGTCTTGCTGGTTAGGCTTGCGCGGCGTGGGCCGCGCGAGGGTTTGCTATCGTGACGCCTGGCAGCCGGCTTCGTATCATTTGCCGTTCGACTCAAATAAACAGCAGGAGACGCGCTATGAAACGCAGGATTTTTTTGTTCACCACCACGGCAGCAGCGGCGGCTGCGGCAGCCACCCTTACCGTGTCGGCCTGGGCGCAAGCGGGCCCTTACCCGAATCGCCCCTTGAAAATCATCGTGCCATTCCCGGCTGGCATTTCGCCCGACGTGATCGCGCGGCTGATAGCCGACAAGCTGTCGCAAGCCCTGGGCCAGCCGGTGATCGTCGATAACCGGCCTGGCGCGGGCGGCATGATCGGTGCCGAGGCAGCTGCGCTTGCGGCGGGCGACGGCTACAACCTGTTTTACAGCGTCAAGTCGGTGTCCGCCATCGCCCCGCATGTTTATCCCAATCTCAAATACAACCCGCTGCGCGACTTCAAGGCGGTCAGCCAGCTGCTGCTGGTGCCGCATGTACTGACGGCCTCGCCCGGCACGCCTTACAACACCATGGCCGAGCTGGTCGCTTACGCCAAACGCAACCCCGGCAAGGTCGATTTTGCCTCGCTGGGCGTCGGCTCGCAGCCGCATGTCGCACTCGAAGCCTGGGCCGCGCGCCTGGGGATCAAGCTCAACCACGTGCCCTACAAAACCAATCCGTCGCCCGACGTGATGAGCGGCGTCGTCAGCTTGTCGGTCGAGGCATCAACGACGGCGATTCCGCTGATCAAGGCCGGCAAGATCAAGGCACTGGCGATCTCGGGGGCCGAGCGCAACGCCAACCTGCCCGACGTGCCGACCATGACCGAATTCGGCGCAGCGCTGGACCCGAATGGCGTGATCGGCAGCTCGTGGCACGGCATTTTTGTGCCGAGCTCAACGCCCGAGGACATCGTGACCCGCCTCAACACCGAAATCGTCAAAATCGTTCAGCTACCTGAAGTGCAGACCCGCATGCGCGGCCTGGGCTTGACGCCGACTGGCACCCCCTCGGCGGTGCTCGCTTCAGGGGTCGCAGCTGACCACGCTTTTTGGGGCCAGCTGGTGCGCGAGCTCGGCGTCAAGGTCGAATGAACCCTCACCCTCACCCCCGCCCCCGCCCCCGCCCTTACCCAAACCTAAAAAGTCACCATGATCGTTGAACTTAGAACCTACACCGTCAAGCCGCTGCGCGCCAACGACTTTCTTCAGCTCTACGAGCAGGCCGCGCTGCCGCTGCAGAAAAAACACCTCGGCAATCTGATCGGCTTTTTCGTGTCTGAAGTGGGGCCCCTCAACGAGGTTGTGCATCTGTGGGCTTACGACAGCCTGGCTGAGCGCGAGCGCAGGCGACACGCGATGGAGCAGGACCCCGGCTGGCCGCTTTATCGCAAGGCTCTGCGCGAGCTGGACGTGATCGAAAAGCAGGAAACCAAGCTGCTTAAATCGGTGTCGTTCTCGCCGATTTAAGCGGCCCGGCGGGGCGTGCCACTTAGAACTTGATCTTCAGCAACCGCGCCGCGTTGCCACCCTGGATCAAATTGCGCGA
>JANOOO010000494.1:0-3416 GCA_031421375.1 Polaromonas sp. | reverse complement strand
GCGTTTCGCGCTGAAGACGCGGCCATTTCGCGCATTGAAGCGGTGGCCTGGCAAGCCTATGAAGAGGGCCGCAAATCGCCCGTCACGCGAAAGGCTGGCGCAGGCTATGCCGACCCCGATTACGACATGTCGGTCGAATGGCTAGAGACCAAAGCGCGTATTGAAAAAGCCCAGGCGGCCTGGGGCGAGGCGACCACCCCGTCGCGCGTGCTGCTGATCTGCGGCTCGGCGCGTAACGACGGCACCTGCCCCGGCGAGATCTCCAAAACGTTCCGCATGGTCAAGTGGGCCGATGAAGTTCTTCAGCAAGCGGGGCTGCAAACCGATCTGCTTGACCTGAGTCTTCTGACATCGAGCTACAAACTGAACATCCACCCCTGCAAGGGCTGCGTCTCCACCGCCATGCCGCTGTGCCACTGGCCGTGCAGCTGCTACCCCAACCACTCTCTGGGCCAGACCAGTGACTGGATGGCCGAAATATATGAACGCTGGACCGCTGCGCACGCGGTCATCATCGTCTCGCCGGTGTACTGGTACCAGTCGCCGAGCCCGCTCAAGCTGATGATTGACCGGCTGGTTTGCGCCGACGGCGGCAACCCTGACCCGACCACCACGCACGGCAAAAAACCGTCCGAGGCCAAGGCGCTGGAACTCGCTGGCTGGGACTACCCCAAACACTTGGCGGGCCGCGTCTATGGCGTCGTCGTTCACGGCGATGTGGCCGGCATTGAGGACTCCAGGCGCGGCCTGTGTGACTGGCTTGACTGGATGGGCCTGATTGATGCTGGCGTGCAGTCGCGGCTCGACCGATTCATTGGCTATTACGAGCCCTATGCAACCAGCCATGAGACGCTGGATGCAGACAAAAACGTGCAGGAAGAGGTGCGCAATGTGGCGCGCGCGGCAGGAATCGCGGTGACCGAATTGCGCGCAGGCAAGCTGTCGATGCCAGATAAAAATCTGGCGCGTCCACGACCGAAGTGACTCGTCGGCTGTTTCAGCCAAGCCGATTCAGTCGCCCTTGCTGAATCGAAAAAGCGCTGCCCGAAAGCAGCGCCTGTTTGATGAAAAAACGGAAGGGCGGAAGAGCGAAGTCAATATCGACCTGCCGCCTTCAGCGTCTGGCTTTATTTTGATGTGCCCATTCCAGCGGCATCTTTGGTGCTGGTGTTGGGGCCAGCTGGCGGCGTTGCCGAACCACCTGTCGCCGTCGAGCCTGCAGGCTGACCGGATTTGCCTTTGGCATTGGAGCTGCCCTCCATTTTTGACTTGTCACCCCTCGGCCTGGACGCACCGCCCATTGGCTTGTTGGCCGAGCCACCCTTGTTGCTCATACCAGCCTTATCGCCTTCTTTGGCCATTGGCTTTTTCATATCGCGCTGCTCAGCCGACTTTGGCATGCTGTCTGGCCCTTTAGGGATGGCCGCTGCACCGCCCTGTGCGTTGGTCGGAGGGGTGGTGGTGGTTTGCGCCTGCGCCTGAGCCTGCGCACCAAAAACAAGAACGGCCGTCATTGCAGCAGCAACGGGGATCGAACGCATAGAAAAATTCATCATCATTCCTTTGAATTGGCCTTCAACTGAAAAGGCACTGTTTGAACACACGCCCGCCACGACCGGGCTAACGCTCATTTCAATTTAGGGTCGCCGCCCTCAGTGCCCCATCGGAAAGCCGCGCCGCAAACTGTAGGACGCGGCCATCGGCCGGGTACAGCGCCGCCGCGCCACGCCGCAGGCTTTCTGCGGGTATGCCTGGCGCGTGCCGCAATGGGAGTTAAATCAGGGTCCGTCCTACACCCGCTGCAGGGCCAGCCCGCAACAATTCGAGTAGATCTCTCGGTTGCGCCCGGTGGCCGGTTGCCAACCCTTCGATTGCCTTATTCATGCTCTTAGACAAGTCTCTCTCCCAGGCACTCGCCAAGCCCGTTGTCCAGCCATCACAAGCCGACCGCTCGCTGCACGCAGCCACGCGAAGCCGCAGCGTCACGCGCGGCGAGGCCCTGCCTATCGGCGTGGCCAAGCCGGCCCCGCCGCTGGACATGCAGGCCGTCGAAGCCGACACCCAAACCGCGCTCGCTGCGGCCAGCGCCGAGTCGTCGTTCACCTTCAAGGTGCTGACGGTCAACATCCACAAAGGCTTCACGTTTTTCAACCGGAAGTTCATCCTGCCCGAGCTGCGTGAGGCGGTTCGCAGCGTCGGGGCCGACGTGGTGTTTTTGCAGGAAGTCACAGGCAACCACATCAAGCACGGCGACCGCTTCGACAACTTTCCCGAAGCGCCGCATTACGAGTTTCTGGCCGACACCATCTGGCCGCAGATGGCCTATGGCCGCAACGCCGTGTACACCAACGGGCATCACGGCAATGCGGTGCTGTCGAAGTTTCCCATCGTGCGTTTCGAGAACCGCGACGTGTCAATCAGCGGCCCCGAACGGCGCGGCCTGCTGCACTGCGAGCTGCAAATTCCGGGCCGAAAGCTCAACGTGCATGCGATCTGTGTACATCTGGGTTTGATGGAAACGCACCGGGCGCAACAGATGCAGATGCTGTGCGAGCTGGTGCGGGGCGAGCTGCCGCCGCAGGCACCGGTGGTCGTCGCGGGCGACTTCAACGACTGGCGGCATCGCGCACACGACGTGCTGCAAAGTGGCGCCGACCTGCACGAGGTTTTCGTTAAAGCCCACGGCAAGGCCGCGCGCACCTTTCCGGCGCGCATGCCGGTACTCCGGCTCGACCGCATTTATGTGCGCAACGCCATCAGCCATGCGCCGGTGGTGTTGCCGCTGCGACCGTGGTCGCACCTGTCGGACCACGCTCCCCTGGCTGCGGAGATCGAACTCTAGAAATGGCCCCCACGCTTTTCACTTCGTGTAATGCGCTGCCCCCCGAGGGGGCCACTGCGCCTGTGGCCCGGCAAAGCCGGTTCCACGGCCCCTGCTGGGCTGGAAATTTCCCGTCTTGCTCCCTCTCCCTTCGGGAGAGGGCGGGGGTGAGGGCTCTGCGCATCCGACCATTGCCCCCACGATCAATCGCTTCGCGTAACTCCCTGCCCCCCGAGGGGGCCGCAGAAATGGAGCCCCCACGGTCGCGCACTTCGTGTCGCTCCCTGCCCCCCGAGGGGGCCACTGCGCCTGTGGCCCGGCAAAGCCGGTTCCACGGCCCCTGCTCGAAAAGATGGGTGCGCGTTTATTACTCCCTCTCCCTCCGGGAGAGGAAAAAGGCAATCGATGCTCCGGGAGTACGCCTGTGAGTAAGTGGATCAGCGGCAACACCTTCGCGCTGCTTGAAAACGGCGAGGAGTTTTTCCCGCGCGTGTTTGACTCCATTGCCAGCGCACAGCGCGAAGTCGTGCTGGAAACCTTCATCTGGTTTGACGATGCAGTCGGCCAGCAACTGCAAGCCGCACTCATCAAAGCA
>JANOOO010000493.1:0-10982 GCA_031421375.1 Polaromonas sp. | reverse complement strand
GGCGGCCACGTGGTCGGCGATTTGCGGCAACTCAGCCGGCTCGTTGCGCCCTTGCTGTTGCCCGGCGGTGCGCTCAGCGGCAGTCCGGTAAATCCACTGCGGCGGGATGTCGGGCGAGTCGGTTTCCAGCACGATGGAGTCGAGCGGCAAGCTGGCTGCCAGGCGGTGCAATTGCCGCGCTGCGTCGTAGGTTGAAGCGCCGCCAAAACCGAGCTTGAAGCCCAGCGCGATGAATTGCGCGGCCTGCTGCTCGCTACCATTGAAGGCGTGCGCAATGCCGCGCCAGCGGCCTTCAGCAGGCTGCAGTTCACGCAGCGCTTTGAGCAGGCGGTCGGCCGAACGCCGGACGTGAAGAATCACCGGCAAGTCATAGCGCCTGGCGAGCTTGAGCTGCGCCCGGTAGAAACGCTCCTGCTTGTCTCGCAATGGCGGGGATTGCAGCGCCGGCACAAAAAAATCAAGCCCGATTTCGCCGACGGCGACCAGGCGCGGATCGGCCTTGTGCAGTGCCAGTTCGGCCTCAAGCGCGTCGAGGTCTGCATCCTGCGCCGACGGCACCCGAAGCGGGTGAATGCCCAGCGCGTAGCTGTACGAAAACGCAGACGCCAGCTCGCGCACCACGGCGAAGTTGCCGACATCCGTTGCAGGCAAAACGCAGTGCCGCACACCGACGCTTGCCGCGCGCTGCACGACCTGCGGGCGATCAGCTGCGAACTCGTGCGCGTCGAGGTGGCAATGGGTGTCGATCCAGTTGGACATGGAAATGGCTTATGGCTATGAAGGTAGGCAAGACAGACGATCGGGCGGCATTACAAAAGTCGCCACAAGCCGTAGGCCGACGCAGCAATCGGCGCTCACGATACTCGCTGTCGGACGATACCTAAACATCATGCATGGACGGGTGAATCGTGATACGGTTCTAGTTCAGTTTCCCGTTTTTAAAACACTTATTTCACAGGTGAACGGATGCGAAAACCCGCGCTTTACAGCAGCACCCAGCGATCCGCATCCGCTCGCACCGAGCCGGAACCAGATTCGCCATCGACAGCGTCCGTCGCTTCCACCAAAGGTGCCAGCATGCCCCTGCCCTCGCGCGTGGCTCGCCTCGCGCAGCGGCTTCCCCTGAAAAGCTTCACCGTGCTCTGGTCCGTCATCGCGTTACTGGCGCTGATGCTTGGCCTCAGCCTGACATCCGTGGGGCGGCCCGGCGCGCGGCAATTCACGCAAAAAGACATCAACGCAGCAGTACTCAAAACCTTAAGCACCGCCACCTTGCCATCGCGCGCTGCCAAGGCTTACGAGGCTATTGCGCCTTCGGTGGTGCGGGTCACGGGGCTCGGCAAAGATCTGCTCCCTGTTGGCGAGAAAAGCCCCGACGGTCGGGACGACCGCGAAAGCAGTGTGGGAACTGGCGTGGTGATTACCGACAAGGGCATCATCCTGACCAACCTGCATGTGGTGCAGGGTGCAGAAACCATCAAGGTGCGATTTGCCGACGGCCTGGAATCGACGGCCAGCATCACCGGCGTGCAGCCCGAAAACGACCTTGCTGTCTTGCAGGCCCACAAAATTCCCGACGACATGATTGCCGCCACCATGCGCTCAACCGGCGACCTGGCACCCGGCGACGAGGTGGTCGCAGTCGGCTACCCGTTTGGCATTGGGCCGTCGGCCTCCAGCGGCATCATCTCCGGGCTCAAGCGTACCTTTCGCGCCCCCGAGGGGAGTCAGGCTATGACCAACCTGATCCAGTTCGACGCAGCAGCCAACCCCGGCAATTCAGGCGGGCCGCTGGTCACCATGGAAGGTGAAGTGGTCGGCGTCGTGACCGCCATTTACAACCCGAATCAGCAACGCACCTTTGTCGGCATTGGTTTCGCGGTGCCGATAGAGAACGCCGCCGCTGCGGCCGGGCTGCCGCCGTTCTGACACCTGTTTTATTTGCGGGACAGACCGATGGACCTGCGAAGCAGCCCATCGCTCTGTCGCCAAACTGATCAACTCCCCGACCCCGCTCGCCTCGCCCCCCGACTCCAGGACCCAAAAATCATGACCCCTCCCACCGAATCCGCCCCCGAAACCGCCGCCCTGATGGAGCAAATCCTCTACGAAGTCAAACGCATCGTCGTCGGGCAAGACCGCTTTCTCGAACGCGTGATGGTCGCCATCCTGGCCCAAGGGCATTTACTGGTCGAGGGCGTGCCTGGTCTGGCCAAAACCCTAACGGTCAAAACGCTGGCCAGCACCATTCGCGGTGATTTCAAACGCATTCAGTTCACCCCCGATCTGGTGCCAGCCGATTTGATCGGCACGCGGATCTACAACCAGAAAACCGGCGACTTCAGCACCTCGCTCGGCCCGGTTTTCACCAACCTGCTGCTGGCTGACGAGATCAACCGCGCTCCCGCCAAGGTGCAAAGCGCGCTGCTCGAAGTGATGCAGGAGCGCCAGGTGACGATTGCCGGCGTGACGCACAAGGTGCCTTCGCCTTTTCTTGTCATGGCGACACAGAACCCGATCGAAACCGAAGGCACCTACCCCTTGCCCGAAGCCCAGGTGGACCGCTTCATGATGAAAGTGCTGGTCGATTACCCGACCGACGAAGAAGAATTTGTCATCGTGCAGCGGGTAACCGGCCCGGCTGTCGCCGTCAGCGCGGTGGCCAGCACTGAGCAGCTCGCCGCGTTGCAGGCCGAGTGCCGCCGCGTGTACGTCGATCCGTCTTTGGTGCAGTACGCCGTGCGGCTGGTCTCGGCCACGCGCGCACCCGAGCGGCACGGCCTCAAGGACCTGGCCCGGTTCATTACCTTTGGTGCCAGCCCGCGAGCCACGATCAATTTGACCGAAGGCGCGCGCGCGCTGGCCATGCTGCGAGGCCGCAGCTACGCCCTGCCCGAAGACATGACCGACCTGGTGCCAGACGTGCTGCGGCACCGGCTGGTGTTGTCGTATGAAGCGCTGTCTGAGGGGTTTTCGGCGGATGCCATCGTCGGCAAGGTCATGGCGAAAATTCCGCCACCGGCCAAGCCGCTTGAGCACGAGAAACTTGCGGCCTGAATATGTGGCCCCCACGGTGGATATGGCCCCCACGGTCGCGCACTTCGTGTCGCTTCCTGCCCCCCGAGGGGGCCGCTGCGCCTGCGGTCTGGCAAAGCCAGTCCCGCGGCCCCTGCCCGGCTGAAGAGCCTCACGGTCGCTTACTGTCCCCGGCTTACTCCCTCTCCCTCCGGGAGAGGGCTGGGGTGAGGGCTCTGCGCTTGCGATCAATGCCCCCACGGTCGCGCACTTCGTGTCGCTTCCTGCCCCCCGAGGGGGCCGCTGCGCCTGCGGTCTGGCAAAGCCAGTCCCGTGGCCCCTGCCCGGCTGAAGAGCCTCACGGTCGCTTAATGTCCCCGGCTTACTCCCTCTCCCTCCGGGAGAGGGAACAAAGGAGGCTGCGGTTGCGCACTGCATCTAGCCCCCTGCTGATCGGAGCCCGCTGTGCCTGACACGGTCCAGCCCCGGCCCTATCGCCAGGCCGAGCAATTGCTGCTTCGCCTGGAATGGACCGTGCTGCGCCGCCTCGACGGCCTGCTGCAGGGCGACTACCGCACGCTGATGCGCGGCGCGGGCATGGATCTGGCTGACCTGCGTGAATACCAGCACCACGACGACGTCAGGCACATCGACTGGAACGTGACTGCCCGCCTGCAACAACCCCATGTGCGCGTCTTCACCGAAGACCGCGAGATGAGCGCGTGGTTTTTGCTCGACTTGAGCCCGTCGATGGATTTCGGCTCGGGTGAACAAAAAAAACGCCAGGTGCTGACTGAGTTCACCGCCGTGCTGGCGCGCTTGCTGACGCGCCACGGCAACCGCGTTGGTGCCATGCTCTACGGCGGCGGTCTTGACGCAACACTGCCCGCACGCGGTGGCCGCCAGCAGGTGCTGCAACTGCTGCACCGCCTGCTGCCGGCCCCGCACGCGGCAAATGCCAAAGAGTCGGGCATGACTCGCCTGCAAGACTTGCTGGTGTCGGCCGCGACCACGCTGCGGCGGCGCTCCACCGTGTTTGTCGTGTCTGACTTCATCAGCGAAGCCGGCTGGGAAAGGCCGCTGGGCATGCTGGCACAGCGCCATGAAGTGGTCGCCGTGCGCCTGCTTGACCCGCTCGAACTTGAATTGCCCGACCTGGGCCTGATCCCCATCCGTGATTCAGAGACCGGCGAGCAGTTGCTGGTCGATACCCACGACGCCGGCTTTCGCAAGCGCTTTGCACGCATTGCGGCGCAGCGCGAAGCCGACCTGCGCCAGGCGCTGGCTCGTGCCGGCGTCGATTCGCTGGAGCTCTCCACCGACGACGACCTCGCCGACGCGCTGCTGCGCTTCACCGATTTACGCAAGCACCGCAGCCGCGCGATGGTCAGCCCAAACTCGCTCTCGCATCTGAAGCGTGCTGCCTGACGATGCTTTGACATAGTCGCTCGAAGGATTCCCCATGCTCTTCCTCTGGCCTGAATTTTTATGGTTGCTGCTGGCCTTGCCGCTGCTGATATTGCTTTACGTGTGGCTGCTGCGTCGCAAGAAAAAAACCGCGCTGCGCTATGCAAGTCTGTCCATCGTTCGCGAGGCGATGGGGCGCAGCCAGAGCGTTCGCCGTCACATCCCGCCGGTGTTGTTTTTGCTGGCGTTGGCGGCGATGCTGCTGGCCGCAGCGCGGCCCATGGCAGTGATCAGCCTGCCCTCGCAGCGCGAGACCATCATCCTGGCCATGGACGTGTCGGGCAGCATGCGCGCCACCGACGTTTTGCCGAACCGCCTGGTGGCCTCGCAAAACGCGGCTAAAGCGTTTCTCGCCGAGCTGCCGCGCAAGGTGCGTGTCGGCATCGTGGCCTTTGCCGGCACCGCCTCGGTGGTGCAGCAGCCCACGCTGAGCCGGGAAGACCTGGTGACGGCCATCGACAAATTTCAATTGCAGCGGGCGACTGCCATCGGCAACGCCATTGTGGTGTCGCTGGCCGAGCTGTTCCCGGACGCGGGCATCGATCTGGCTTCGATGCAAACCGGCCGTGAGCGACAGCAGGGCCGGTCGCTCGACCAGCAGCCCGCGAAAAACGGCAAGGCCGACCCGAAAGATTTCGTTCCCGTTGCACCCGGCTCTTACACCTCGGGGGCGATCATTCTGCTGACCGACGGCCAGCGCACGTCCGGCGTCGATTCGATGGAGGCAGCCAAGCTGGCAGCCGACCGCGGCGTGCGCGTGTACACCGTCGGCGTCGGCACCGTCGATGGCGAAACCATCGGCTTTGAGGGTTGGTCGATGCGTGTCAAGCTCGACGAAGAAACCCTGAAGGGCATCGCGCGCGCCACGCAGGCGGAGTACTTCTACGCCGGCACGGCGGCCGATTTGAAGAAGGTCTATGAAACGCTGAGTTCCCGCCTGGCCGTGGAGAAAAAAGAAACCGAAATCTCGGGTCTGCTGGCGCTGGCAGCTGCGGCGCTGGCCCTGCTGTCAGCCGGGTTGTCGTTGGCCTGGTTCAACCGGATTCTCTAAACGCCATCCCACTTTGGATGGGCGAATCCGTCGGTCAGTCGCTATCTTTTCAGGAGCTTACTGCGCCCGTGTTGATTGGTCTGCAGGCCATTTCGATGCAGATTCAGCGCCGTGCAGCGGCCTCTGGCTCATTTCACATTGCACTCGCGTCGAAGCAAAGCCAATGCGTCATCGAGCGAAAACACAGCGTCGCTTTGCAGCAGGGTTTGGGCTTCGTCAACGAATTGCGCCCACAAATCACGGTAGTCGTCCTGGCATTGAATCGGTGCGTGATCGCAGATGTAGCGCTGCGCCAATCCGGGGTCGAACCCGGCTCCCGGCCCCGCCTTGCGAATTCTTCGGATCAGGCTGGCGGCGCTTTTTTCAGTCAGCATCGTCGCGGGTTTTAAGCCTGTGGCGATGCACAAAAACAGCGTAAGCAGCGAGCCGTCATCGCTGTTGCCGCCAAGGGCTTTGTCCCATGCGCCTGAGACGGCGCGCTCATGCTGGTCTAGCTCGCTGGCGATGTCTTCAATCCAGAAATAGCGGCCGAACAGCGGCGGCATGGCGTCGTCGCTGTCTTTGGCGAACAGGGCGCGCGGCCGCTGGCTGGCGTCGAGAAGGCGCGGCGCATCAAGCACCAGGCTGGCCGCTACACGCAGGGCCGCCGGCCTGAATTCATCTGGAAGATCGGCAGGCACCGCGGCCCGTACAGCGTCTGAAAAAAGTGAAGCTCGCCGGCGCGGGTCTGATGATTTGGCCGCAGCTTTGGCAACAGCTTGGGCAACAGCTTTGGTCGCAGGTTTGGCGGCAGCTTTGACGGCCGGAAGGGCAGCCGATGTAGCGAGTGGCTCGCTTGTGGTTCCGAATTTTTTACGCAGCGCACCGATCATGGATTCAAAGGTCGGCCAGTCGGGCAGATCAGCTCGCGCCAGCACGAAGGTCAGCAGCGCGGTGCGGATCACCGCTTCTGCATGGGTATGGGCTTCTTCGAGTTCGGCCTGCTCCAGCCCCAACACGTCAGCCAGCCAGACAGCCGCCTCCTTCTCGTGGCGAATCGGCGTGCGCCGAGCCAGCTCGGCGCGGTAGTCAGCCAGGCTTTTGAGAGACCAGTCGGCCAGCGCCCGCAAGGCCAGCGCTTCGTGCAAGGCTTCGTCGTCAGCATCTGTGTCGAAGTGCGAACTCTCAGGCAGCGTCAGCAGGGCGCGCAGCATGTCGGAGCCGCCTTTTGAGCGCGAGAGAAATGAATGATCGCGCAATGCTTCGGCCGCCTGGCGCAGGTCGCCGCCGGACGCGTGTTCAAGATTCAGACTCACGAGGTTGACGATGCGCGCACGGGCTTTCTCCAGGTCGGGGCGCAGGTTCTCATTGCCGAAATAGCGCGCAATCTGAACCATGCCTTTGGGCGCGTCAGCGGCGATCTCGGTCAGTTTTTGCGCGCTGAGCAGGCCGGCTTGAATGCCAAATTGCAGTGCTTTCTCGAAATAGGGCCGGGCGTCGTAGCGCGCGACTGTTGCAGGCGTGATTGGCGCAGGCGGCTTATCGGCGGTGATGGCGGGTGTCTGATCCGGTATCGCCGGAACAGGGTCGGCGGTGCGCGGCACGGCGTTCAGATCGCCGACTCTTCATCAGACTCACGCGCTGCCGGGGTCGCCTGGCCACGATCGGTGTCGCCGGTCTCAACCTTGCCGTCGTCTTCTTCGGCTGCGGCCTCATCTTCAGCCAGGCCCAGGTCGTGGGCACGTGCCTTGGCGCGCAGCACCGTGAGCATCTCAATGAACAGGTCGGGCAACTGGTAGCGCAGCAGCCAGGCGAGCTCCATCCAGTCGCGGTCGGCAACTTCGTTCTGCTCAAGTTTGGGCTTGGCGTAGGCCGATCCCTGAAGAGCCGCCTTCGACAAAATTTCGCCCGAGTCGTCCATCGCGTCGAAAGTGCCGGTGCGCGCGAACCCCTCGATTCGGCCCCACTTTTCGGTGAAGTAATCAGCCAGCGCATCGCTGCCGCCTTCCAGGTCGCCGATGGCGGTGAGGAAGTCAACCGGGTCGGCGTCGTCTCGAAAAATGATGGAGTTCACCATGCCGCGCAGGTGCGTGCGCGTCAAATCCTTGTACTGCTTTTCAATGACGACGGCGCGCGCAAACTGTTCGGGCGTGACCAGCAAATTGATGACCGACTCTTTCGAGTTGTCGTACTCGCGGATCACCGCCAGCACGTCTTTGGCCGGCAGCAAGTCGAGCACCACCATCAGCGCGGCGTCGCCCTCGGCGTCAGCGAGTGCTACCAGCGCCGACTCGGCCCCGACGATGTCGCCAGCAGCGATCAGGGATTGGGTTTTTGCGATCAGGGCGAGCTGGTCCATCGTCAGTCCTTGCGGTCAAAGCCCTGCGCCACCAGCCACTCGGCACCGGCTTCGTGCGCAGCGCGGGAGTCGGCGTCAAGCTCGCCGTCGCCCTGATCGTCCTGCTCGCCGTCACGTTCGTTCTCGCGTTCGTCATCGCGCTCGCTGTCGCCGTCCTCAGCGTCGTGTTCAGCGTCGTCGTCGCTGCCGCTTGATGCGCCCGCAGCGGCAGCCCGGCTCGCCATGTACTCCAGCGCGAGCGCAACGGTCATGAACCATTCGCCCTGCGGCTCCTTCAAAACGGCCTCGGCCAGCGGCTGCGCCCAGGGTGCCACATGCACGCTGTCGGCCAGAAACGCCCACTGCGGAAATTCTTCAGCGTGCAGGCCGAGCAGGTCGTCCATCACAGCCGGGAGCCTGAACTCGAACGCGCGGTGAAACACCACCGCCACCATCTCGGGGCTCAGCGCCATCATCTGCACCAGAAACGCCATTTGCTGGCGCTTGTCGGCGAGGCGCCGCGCGAGCACATTGTTCTGTTCGGAGTCGAGGCTGAGGTCGTCAAGCTCGGCGATGTAGGCGGCGTGCAGATCGACAAAAAACGGGGTGATTTTCATGTGGTGGTTTTATTCATGGAGTCGTGCCTGTAGTGCGGGCTGCGTGGATGAGGGATTCAAAATACGGCGACCAGATTTCGCGCGCCGTCTCCAACGGGTCGTCGAGCAGGTTGCGGCGGCGGTTGTCGTCGTAGGCCTGGCGCTTGTCGGGATCAGACAGCAGCTCATAAGCCGACTGCAACGCCCGAAAGCGCGCAGATGCCTCGGGTGCAGGGTTTTTGTCAGGATGCCACTTCGACGCCTGTTGGCGAAACGCCTGCTTGATGTCGGTCAGCGTGGCCGTGCTGCTCAAACCGAGCGCGGTGTAGTGGTCGGTCAAATTGAAAATGCCTCTATTTTCAAGCCGGCAAAGCGCTTGAAGTCATCGACGTTGCGCGTCAACAGCGCAAAGCCGTGGTGAACCGCCGTGGCGGCAATCAGCGCGTCATGAGCGCCGACCGTGACACTCTTTGCAAGAGCGGCCACCAGGCGCGCATGGGTGCGCACCACCGGCATCGAGAACTCCAGCACCGGCACCGACGACAGCAGGTTTTCAACAAAGGCACCGCGCCGGGCGCGCCGCTCGGACGTGTTGGCGCGCTCCACGCCCACCAGCAGCTCGCTGGCCGTGATGGCGCTCATGTAGGCCCCGCCGTATTCGGCCCAGCGTGCAAAGTTGAGGTGGTCGCCCGATTTTTCGGCCAGTATCCACACGTCGGTATCAATCAGGAGCCCCATGCGTCGTCCCGCGCAATCAGCCGGGACCGCTGTGAATTCACATCGGCGACCATGGCGGTCCGCTCTGCGGCGGTCAGTTGCGGGCCTTTGGCCAACAGCTCATCGAGCCGGTCAAGCGGGAAGCCGGTGGAGGCGACCGCCGGCAGCACGCGCGCGACCACGCGCTTGCCACGCTGGATGTCGAGCGACTGGCCCTGGTACTGCACCTGGCTCAAAAAGTCGGACAGTCCACGCGAGAATTCGGTGACGGTCAAAGCAACAACGCTCATGGGAAATTCGCTTTCAAAAGGTCTGTTCATCATCGATCTGAATGTATGAAAATCATTTTATCAGATTATTTTAACGTTGAATGTCGCCCCAGAAGAGCGGGTACCGTCACCCTTCGACCGATGGCACTTCTTCGGTGCCGAAATCACCCGGCATGACGATCTCCAGCATCTCGACGTCGTCGCTGTGCGCAATTTCGCGGTGCCGGATTTCGGGCGGCTGATAGACGCTGGAGCCGGCCTCCAGACGGACGATGCCCTGGCCTTCGTACTCGAACTCGATCCAGCCCTTAAGCACATAGACCAGCTGAAAACTTGAGCTATGGAGATGCGGCTGACCCGACAGCCCGGCACCGGGTATGGCACGAATGACATGCGCCTCGACCCGGCCATCGGTCGCGGCCTTGATGCCCAGGTTGCGGTACTCGAAAAACGAGCGAAGGCCACGCTCGAAGTGGGCATCTTTGGCGTGGGTGACGGTGAAGTTTTGGGTGCTCATGCTTGCCTTCCTAAAAACATGCGGAACCGCCAATTTTCAACAAAAAATCAGGTGTGCGAAACACGGTTCCATCATCTCGCGAGCCCTTGCGAAAAGAAAAATTCCGTCTGGGAAAGTCAAGCGTCAGCATCACCCCACTCCGACAGCCGCCCCTCCACCAGCCGAAACCGCCGCCCGCAGCGCGTTGCCAGCGCCTCGTCATGCGTGACCAGCACAAACGCCGTTCCAAAATCCCGCGCCAGTTGCAGCATCAACTCGAACACGCCGTCGGCGGTGGTGCGGTCGAGGTTGCCGGTGGGCTCGTCGGCCAGCACGCAGGCCGGCTGTGTGACCAGCGCGCGGGCAATCGCGACACGCTGGCGCTCGCCGCCCGAGAGTTCTGCGGGCCGGTGGTGCGAGCGCCCGGCCAGGCCGACTGCAGCGAGCATCTTCGCTGCGATGGCGGCGGCCTCGGCATGCGGCATACGGCGAATCCACAGCGGCATGGCGACGTTGTCGAGCGCGCTGAACTCGGGCAGCAGGTGATGGAACTGATAGACAAAACCGAGGTGGCGGTTGCGCAACGCGCCCTGTTCGGCAGGCGACAGGGCCGACAGGCGCTTGCCTTTGAGCGTGACCTCGCCGGCGGTTGGCGTATCAAGCCCGCCCATCAAATGCAGCAGCGTGCTTTTGCCCGAACCCGACGCGCCGACGATGGCCAGCGTTTCACCCGCATGCACCTGCAGATTGACGCCGAGCAGCACGGTCAGATCAATCGGGCCTTCGTGAAAGCGTTTGGTGATGCCTTCGGCGCTGAGCACGACTTCGTGGGTCCGGGCCGAATCCGCAGAGCCCTCACCCCAGCTTTCTTCCGGGGGGAGAGGGAGTGAAGAAAAGGCATCGCCTACGGACGGCATTGAGTTCAATTGAGCTCCTGTTTCAGGTGAAAGGGCAGCGAAGCACACAAAGCGAGCGTCCGTGGGGGCTCTTCAGCCGAGCAGGGGCCGCGGGACTGGCTTTGCCAGACCGCAGGCGCAGCGGCCCCCTCGGGGGG
>JANOOO010000492.1:0-1697 GCA_031421375.1 Polaromonas sp. | reverse complement strand
ACCTGCCCTCGGTCACGGCGCATCACGGGCTGGTCAATGCATTGCGTGCGGGTGATGGCGTGGCTGCGAAGGCCGCGCTGGCGCAGGACATCGAGGGCGCAGCCAGGGCGATTCTGGCCGGGAACGGCTTGCGGTCTGACTGATACGGTTGACTTGCAGCGCACAACCCGGATGCCGAGGCCGCGCCCGGCTCTACGGCTCTACGCCTGCACTGAATACCCGCCATCCACAGCAATCGCCGTGCCGGTCACAAAGTCCGACGCCGCGCTCGCCAGAAAGATCGCAATGCCGCCCAGGTCTTGCGGCCGGCCCCAGCGCCCGGCGGGTGTGCGAGCCAGGACACGCTCGTTCAGACCGGTGACATCGACGCGGGCTTTTCGGGTCAAGTCGGTATCGATCCAGCCGGGCAGCACCGCGTTGACCTGAATGTTGTCCAGCGCCCAAGCCGTGGCCAGCGAGCGCGTAAGCTGCACGATGCCGCCCTTGCTGGCACCGTAAGCCGGTGCAAATGAAGCGCCGAAGAGCGACATCATCGATCCGATGTTGATCACTTTTCCGCCCTGCTTTTTGAGGTGCGCGTAGGCCGCGCGGCTGCACAGGAAGGCGCTGGTAAGGTTGGT
This sequence comes from Polaromonas sp., assembly GCA_031421375.1. Classification (GTDB taxonomy): domain Bacteria; phylum Pseudomonadota; class Gammaproteobacteria; order Burkholderiales; family Burkholderiaceae_C; genus Polaromonas. The sequence goes on along the minus strand of JANOOO010000492.1, from coordinate 1,077 downwards.
GTCCATCACCGAATGCCACTCGGACAAGGCCAGGTCCTGCACCGGTTTGCGGATGTTGATGCCGGCGTTGTTGACCAGGATATCGAGCTGTCCGAAATCGCTCACCACCTGGGCGGTCAGCGCAGCCACCGCCGCCTCATCGCATACATCGACCGCATAGCCTCTAGCCTCGCCGCCGTGCTGCGTCAACGCACTCAACGCAGATTTAAGCTTGTCCGCGTTGCGCCCCACTACGGCGATGCGCGCGCCAGCCCCCGCCAACGCCTCGGCCATTGCCAGACCAATGCCGCCATTGCCGCCGGTGACGATGGCCACTTTGCCTTGAAGATTGAACATATTGCTGGCTCCTGAAGTTGCGGCAGCCCTGCCGGTGCAAAACATGCTACCCCACATGGCGGCGTGCGCAGAACGCCCAACAGCCGGCAAATCAGGCAGTGCGGTGTAAAAATATAAGTAAATAGTGGCCGAAGCCAAATCACAACGGGCGCAAGCAGCTCTGTTTTTGATAGCGAGGCAAGCTCGGTTGCCGCCAGGTCGCGCACTCCATTCGGTGCCAAACCCATCGATCGTCGCCCACGCAAGCCAGTCGCTAAACTGGCCGCCATGCAACGCCAGCCACTCAAACATTGCCGCGATTGCGGAACAGCCGTAATTTACCGACTGCCCGACGATGGCGACATCAAGGAGCGCGCGATATGCCCGCACTGCGGCACCGTTCACTATGAGAACCCGCTCAACGTGGTCGGCACTGTGCCGTTTTGGGGTGATACCGGTGAACAGGTGCTGCTCTGCAAGCGCAACATTGAGCCGCGCAAGGGCAAGTGGACGCTGCCGGCCGGCTTCATGGAACTGGGCGAGACCGCCGCCGAGGGTGCCGCCCGGGAGACCGATGAAGAGGCCGGTGCGCATTTTGAAATGCTCGAACTGTTCACGGTAGTCAACGTGGTTCGCGTTGGCCAGCTTCACCTTTTTTACCGCGCCCGGCTGCTGTCCGCCACGTTCGATCCCGGCCCTGAAACGATGCAGGCGCAGCTTTTTTCGGAGGCAGAGATTCCCTGGGACGAGCTGGCCTTCAAG
>JANOOO010000491.1:0-1936 GCA_031421375.1 Polaromonas sp. | reverse complement strand
GGCCCAGGTAGTAGCCCGAGTCGATGATGCAGACCTTGCGGTTGGCGGTGAGCGCATCGCCCTGCGGCAGCAGGTGAGCCTGCACGGCCCGGATGCCCCAAGGCTCGAGCTGCCCGCTGGCATAGGGGGCGGCGGACGGTGCCGTCAGCGCCAGCGGGTAACGCTTCACGTCTTCCTCGACGAATTCAACGTTCGGGTTGCGCGACAGGGCGGCGACCGCTGCGCTGGGCAACTCGACGGCCACCGCCGCGACCGAAGGCAGCTCGCGCGCAACGCGTCCACGTGCCGCGACCAGGGCAGCGCGTGCGCCGGGCTCGGCGCCGGCCTTGAAGCCGACGATGACGCGAGAAAAGCCAGCCGCAGGCTCGCGGTCCTGGGCCCGTGCCGCAGTGGTGCCGAGAGCGGCGCAGGCCGCGACTAACAGGGCCAGGCGAATCATCGAAGGCATGCTGTAGCTCCGTGAGAAGAGTGCCCAAATTTTAGCGCGCGCTGTGCCAGCCGTCTTCAGCGTTCACGGCAATGGCTACCCCGTCCATCCGGACGGGGTGCAAATGTCACGGACGCAGGCCAGGCGGCGGTTGCAACGCCGCGGTTCGCGTTTATTGGGCGGCCAGACCCAGCACCGGGTGCCCTGATCGCGACCTTCAGTGCGGCCCGACTTCGGTGAGCCCGACGGCGATCGTTCAGTGTATGGGTCTACCCTGACCTGCCAGACCCGGGCAGCGGTGATCTGCGCTGCGGCTGGAAGCCCGTCGCCGACGGCAGTCGGGCTGAAGCGCGCCAACCGCCCCCAGGGCCCGAATGGCCTGCTGTTGTTCGCCGGCCTCGACCGCAAGAACTCCGCCGTCGAACTCCACCTGGCCGGCATCATCGTGCAGCCCAGCGGTCCTGGTCCGGACCCGACCGGGCCGAAAGCCTTGTGGTTTCGGCTAATGAAACGCGTGCGCCAGCCGAAACCAGTGTCTAGCTGCATCAGTCTGCGTCAGCACCGAGATCGGTCTGGCGCCCCTCGCGCAAGGCGAAAATTACAGCGATACCCTATGGCATTGCGAAGATTTGCAACGCCGCGCCCGGTTGTCAGGCCGATCGAATGCAGCAAGACTGGTGCAACTGGGCACTAGGTGGGTTGCGATGACTGAATCACCCCGACGCTGGTTTACTCAAAGGAGTTTCAAGTGAAAAATTGTGCGACAGCCTGCGGAGCGATTGCCGCCTTGACGTTGCTCACAGCGATGTTTGCGGCTCACGCGCAAACAGGCCCCATCAGCACCGATCGGCCCGACTTGGTCGAATCGGCTAAAACCGTAGGCGAGGGCCGCTGGCAGATCGAAACGAGTGTGGCTTACGCGCGCGGCAGCCATGCGGGTGTGAAGACAACCACGTTCACCACGCCGAGCCTGCTGCGCTACGGTTTTGCGCCGACCTGGGAACTGCGCATCGAAAGCGACGGCTACACCCGCCAGAAGACGCGCGACTCGGTTGCGTCCACGACGACAAGCGAGCGTGGAGTCTCTCCGACTTCGGTGGGTCTGAAGTGGCACACGCACGACGGTGACGACGGCCTGCCGGCCATCGCCTGGCTGCTGCATGCCGATCTCGAAACCGGCGCGCGCGCGTTCCGGGGCCAAGGCGTTCGTCCGTCGCTACGCACCGTGTTCGAGTGGGAGTTGCCAGCCGATTTTTCTGTGGGTCTGATGCCCGGCGTCATCTACGACACCACCGAAACCCATCGCCGTCATGCTGCGGGCATCCTGGCTGTGGTGCTGGGCAAGTCGTGGACTGAACGGTTCCGCACCTTCGTCGAGATAACAGGACAGCGCATCGCCTCGTCGCGCCATGGCGGCTCGACAGTGACCTACGACGCTGGAGCGGCCTACTTGCTCAGCAACGACGTGCAACTCGACACGGCGTTCTCTTGGGGTGCCAATCGGAACAC
>JANOOO010000490.1:0-2224 GCA_031421375.1 Polaromonas sp. | reverse complement strand
GTCGTGCGGCGCAAATCGCGCGCCTGCGAAGCGTCATGGCGACGCGCGCGATGCATGGTCACCCGGTTGTCCCACATCACCAGATCCCACTGCCGCCAGACATGAGCGTAGATGAACTGCCGCTGCGTTGCGTGCTCGGTGAGGTCGCGCAAAAAAGCGCGCGCCTCGGGCACCGGCCAGCCTTCGATCTTGCCCGCGTGACTTGACAGGTAAAGCGACAGCCGGCCCGTGGCGGGGTGGCGGCGCACCAGGCGTTGCCGCACCGGTGCCCATTTCGCACGCTCGGCCTCGGTGAAGTCGTCAAAGCCCAGAATGCCGCGCGAGAAAATCTGGCTGTGCGCGCAGATCAGTTCGCGGACCTCGCGCTGCGTGGCCTCGTCGAGCGCATCCCAGGCCGCGCGCATGTCGGCAAACTCGGTGTTGCCGCCTGAGGGCGGAATCACGCGGGCCGACAGCAGCGAATACTTCGCCGGCACATCCTTGAACGAACTGTCGGAATGCCAGAGCTGGTTGCCCAGCCCGAACAGGCGGCGGCGATCATCGCGCGGCAGCAGCTCGCCATGCTTGTCGAGGTTGGAGATGTCGTTCAGGTCCAGACTCATGCGCCGGTCTTTTTCGGCATTGATGTCGCCGGTGGCCTGTTCGAGCGGGCCAAGCTGTCGGCTGAAAGCGACCTGGCTGTCGTCGTCAAGCCGCTGGTCATGAAACACCAGCACGCCGAAACGGTTCATGCCAGCGTGAATGGCGGCGATCTCGGCCTCGTTCAAGCGGCGCGTCAGGTCTATGCCTGAAACTTCGCCGGCGAAAAACGGCTGTTGGCTGGCTTCGATGGGCTCGATGGGCTCGATGGGTTCGATGGCAATAGTCATGACAGGGCACTCCGGGCGTGGCACCGATCAGGCGATTCGGTGTTCATGAAATTTTACGCACGGCTGTCGGTGCAGTCGATGAATCAATTGAATCAATTGGGGTCAGATCACGATGAATCAATTGGGGTCAGATCACGATTGATTTCGTTGCTGCTACGAGATCGCCTGGGCGCGTTGATTGACATCCTTGCATTCCATGCAGGCGCGCGCCAGCAGCGATGATGGACGCATGAATTTCGGGCCGCAGGCAAGCTTCGTGATGAGCCACCCGGCTGAGTTCGCGTGGCGCGTGATCAAGGGCTTTCGGGCAAACCAGGGCCTGCTGCTGGCCGGCGCGGTGGCCTATTACGCCTTGCTGTCGATTGTTCCGCTGCTGATCCTGATCGCGATTGCGCTGTCGCACCTGATCGAGCAGTCGTCGCTGCTCGAAGCCATTGGCCGCTACATCGGCTGGCTGGCACCGGGGCAGTCCGACTTCATCGTCCAGGAACTGGCCCGCTTTCTGGCGCATCGCGATGTGCTCGGCTGGCTGCTGTTGCTGACCATGCTGTTTTTCAGCTCGCTTGCTTTCACCGTGCTTGAGAACGCCATGTCGGTGATTTTTTTGCATCGCGTGTCGATCCGCCGCCGCTACTTTCTGGTCTCAGCGCTGCTGCCGTATGCCTACATCCTGTCGCTGGGCGCGGGCCTGTTGCTGGTCACGCTGGTCTCGGGCAGCTTCGCAGCGCTGGGCGACAAGAGCCTGGAATTCATGGGGCGCAGTTGGTCGCTGAGCGGGTTCTCCGGTTTGCTGCTTTACCTGCTCGGACTGCTCGGCGAGATTTTTGTGCTGACCTCGGTTTACATGGTTATGCCGGTCGGCCGGCTGTCGCTGCGCCATGCGCTGATCGGCGGCGTGACGGCGGCGCTGCTGTGGGAGCTGACGCGCCATCTGCTGCTCAGGTACTTCGGCACGCTGTCGCAGGTAGGCGTGGTCTATGGCTCGCTGACCACGGCGATTGTGGTGTTGCTGAGCCTGGAAATTGCCGCGACGCTGCTGTTGCTGGGCGCACAGGTTATCTCCGAGTTCGAGCGCTTCGGCACGGCCAGGCAAGACAGGCCGGCCGAGGTGCTGCGGACGGATTAGCGGCCCCGCCCGCCCCGCGCCAAGTCGATGGCTGGGCGCTCAGGCTGGTTTGGCGGTCAGCCCGAGGCGTTCGATCACGATCTTTTCTTTGGCGTAGTTCTCGCGTGCAAAGCGCGTGTAGTCGGCGGTGTTCATGTAGATCACCGACTGGTCGTATTTTTCAAATGAAGCCAGCACGGCCGGGTCTTCGAGCGTTTTTTTGAACGCGTCATGCAGGCGCAGCGTCAGG
>JANOOO010000489.1:0-2574 GCA_031421375.1 Polaromonas sp. | reverse complement strand
GGGAAGCGGGTTTTTCTGATCCAGCCAGCGCCGGAACTGCGGGGGTTTATTTCTTGGCGTCGGCCTTGACTTCGGCTTTCTTGTCGGCGACTGCCGTCTTTGCGTCTTTGGCCGTGTCTTTGACGGCGTCCTTCGCCTTTTCAGCCGCAGGCTTGTCTGCGGCCTTGGCGGGGGCTGCCGTTGGCTTGTAAGCGGCACCGCCGACCGTCAGGCCACCGGCCGAGAACTGCGCAGCGCTTTTGTCGCCCACGCCTTTGACGCGCGAAACAAAATCGTCCCAATTCTTGAACTCACTCTTTTTGCGCTCGGCCATGATGAGCTTTGATGTAACCGGGCCGATGCCCTTGATGCCGTCGAGTTCGGCCTCGGTGGCTTTGTTGACATCGACTGCGGCGAAGGCGGCGACCAGCGACATGGCGGCGAAGAAGGCCAGAATTTTCTTGAACATATTGGAATAACTCCTGAACGTTGAGTTGAATGACCGGAAGGCGCGCCCTGAAGTCTGGGGCGTGTAGTTATAACGAGCGCGTTTCGGGTGGCGTTGACGGTCAATCTTTGCATTTACCGGGATAAACCCTTGCTGCAAAGCACAGCCCGCCTGTGGCTTTCAGGAACCCGATGCAGCCAGCCAGCGCATGTACGCCGCCACGCCGGTGGCCACGTCGGCAAAGGCATGCGCGCAACCTGCACCGCGCAGCGCGCTCAGGTCGGCCTGGGTGTAGCTCTGGTATTTGCCAACCAGCGCCGGGGGAAAGGTGATGTAGTCGATCAGGCCGCCACGCACGGCGCCCGGCAGGCTCAGCGCGGCGTCGTTTTGACCGGTGCGCAGCGTGTTGACGACAGCCAGCGCCACGTCGTTGAAAGCCTGCGCCCGGCCGCTGCCGAGATTGAAGAGGCCGGACTTTTCGGGATGGTCGAAAAACCAGAGATTGACCGCCACCACGTCGTCGATGAAGACGAAGTCGCGCATCTGGTTGCCGCTGGCATAGCCATCATGTTCGCCAAACAGTTTGACCTTGCCGTCGGCCTGGTACTGGTTGAACTGGTGAAAGGCAACACTGGCCATGCGGCCCTTGTGCTGCTCGCGCGGGCCATAAACGTTGAAGTAGCGAAAACCGGTCACCTGCGTGGCGGCATTTTCAAAACGCGGGCCGTGCTGTCGGCGCAGGTGCTGGTCGAACAGCAGTTTGGAGTAGCCATAGACGTTGAGCGGGCGCTCGAACTCGGGCGCCTCGCGGAAGGTGTCAGACCCGCCATAAGTCGCCGCCGACGAGGCGTACAAAAGCCGCGTGCCTTGCGCCTGGCAGGCCTGGTGCAGCTCGCACGAGACGCCGTAGTTGTTCTCCATCATGTACTTGCCGTTGGTCTCCATCGTGTCGCTGCACGCACCTTCATGGAACACCGCTTCGACCTGGCCGAACGCGCCATCTGCAAACAGCGCATAAAAATCGTCGGCATCGATGTAGTCGGCGATTTGCAGGTCGGACAGATTGCGAAATTTGTCGCCGTCGCTGAGGTCATCGACGGCAATGACGTTGTCGATGCCGCGCGCGTTCAGGCCCTTGACGAGGTTGCTGCCGATAAACCCGGCGGCTCCGGTCACTACGATTTTCATTTGCAACTCCTTCGCTGGATTGGTTCGGTTACTGCGGCGTGCCGGTCCAGTCAAGCTGGTGCAAACAGCTCGGCATGGCTGACGGTGGCCGTGCCGAACTTGCCGACGACAATGCCGCCCGCGCGGTTGGCGATGGGCACTGCCTGGCGCAGGCTCAAGCCGGCCGCCAGCATGGCCGCCAGCGTGGCGATGACGGTGTCGCCAGCGCCGGTCACGTCGAATACCTCGCGGGCGACGGCGGGCACGTGCAGCTCGCCCGCGTCGTCGAAAAGGGTCATGCCTTCTTCGCTTCGGGTCAACAGCAGCGCCTCAATCTGCAGTGATTGGCGCAGCGCGTGAACTTTGACCCGCAACTCGGGCTCGTCGCGCCAGGGGCCGATCACCTGTTCGAGCTCGCCGCGGTTGGGCGTGATGACGCTGGCGTGGCGGTAGCGTTCGTAGTCCGAGCCCTTCGGATCGACCAGAACCGTCAGGCCCGCATCGCGCGCCTGCGTCACCATGCGCACGATGTGCGCCAACCCGCCCTTGCCGTAGTCCGAGAACAGCACGACATCGTGCTGGGTATAAAGCGTTTCAAAAACGGCTGACTGGGAGGCGAGTATTTCTGATTCGGGCGTGTTTTCAAAGTCGAGCCGCAGCAGCTGCTGCTGGCGGCCAATGACGCGCAGCTTGACGGTTGTTTTGAGTTTGGCGTCACGACCGAAGTAGGGCGTGATTCGGGTTTGGGCTACCAGCGCTTCGAGCTTATGGCTGGCCTCGTCGTCGCCCATCACGCTGAGCAGCGAAGCCTGCGCGCCCAGCGTGACGATGTTGTAGGCCACGTTGGCGGCCGCGCCAATGCGCTCTTCAGTGCGCGTGACGCGAACGACGGGCACCGGGGCCTCGGGCGAGATTCGGTCAACAGCGCCGTACCAGTAACGGTCGAGCATGGCATCGCCGACGACGAGCACGCGGGCTTG
>JANOOO010000488.1:0-14189 GCA_031421375.1 Polaromonas sp. | reverse complement strand
TTGCCCTCCAGCACTTCCAGAAAAGCGCCACCGCCGGTCGAGATGTAGTCCACGTCTTTTTCAATGCCGTATTTGGCAATCGCCGCCAGCGTGTCGCCGCCACCGGCAATCGAAAACGCGCTGCTGCTGGCAATGGCGCGGGCGATGCCCTCGGTCCCTTTGGCGAAGGCGTCGAACTCGAACACGCCGACCGGGCCATTCCAGACGATGGTGCCGGCCGCTTTAAGTTGCGCGGCCAGCAGCGCCGTGGTCTCGGGGCCAATGTCGAGGATCAGGTCGTCGTCGGCCACGTCGCTGGCTGCTTTAACGGTAGCGACCGCATCGGCGGAAAAGGCTTTGGCGGTGACCACATCGGTGGGAATCGGCACCGCCGCGCCGCGCGCGCGCATGGCCTCGATGACGGCGGTGGCCTCGGCCAGCAGGTCCGGCTCCGCCAGGCTTTTGCCGATCTTCAAGCCCGCAGCAAGCATGAAGGTGTTGGCAATGCCGCCGCCAACGATCAACTGATCGACCTTGCTGGAGAGCGCTTTCAAAATTGTCAATTTGGTCGAAACCTTGCTGCCGGCAACGATGGCCACCAGCGGGCGGCGTGGGCTGGCCAGCGCCTTCGAGATCGCATCCATCTCAGCGGCCAGCAGCGGCCCGGCGCAGGCCACCGGCGCGAATTGCGCGATGCCGTAGGTCGAGGCTTCGGCGCGGTGCGCAGTGCCGAAAGCGTCGTGGACAAAAATGTCGCAGAGCGCGGCCATCTTGCGCGCCAGTGCTTCGCTGTTTTGCTTTTCGCCGACGTTGACGCGGCAGTTCTCCAGCATCACCAGCTGACCGGGCTCCACTGTCACGCCATCGACCCAGTTGGCGATGACCGGCACGTCGCGCTTCATCAACTCGCCCAGCCGCGCTGCCACGGGTGCGAGCGAGTCGGCCGGCTTGAACTGGCCCTCGACCGGGCGTCCCAGATGCGATGTGACCATCACCGCTGCACCGGCCTTCAAGGCCATCGCTATGCACGGAATCGATGCGCGGATGCGGGTGTCTTCGGTGATGTTGGCCTGCTTGTCTTGCGGCACATTGAGATCAGCGCGAATAAAAACGCGCTTGCCGGCAAGCTGCCCGCTTTCGCACAGATCTGAAAAGCGGATGAAGTTCATGGTTGTCCCGGATTGGTTTGAATTGGATTGTTGATAGCGCTCAAGGGACGGTATTGTAGGAAGCGCCGGGCCGCTCACTACCAGCCCAAACCCAGGTGCAGCGGCAGATAAACCGACATGCCCGCCACGATGGTGCCGAGCACGCCGCGCCGCCAGAAGTACCAGGCTGCGCCCGCCAGTGCAGCGAAAATCCGCGCGTCTTTCAAGCTGCCGATCAGCACGCCCTGCGTCATGACGATCTCGGGCACCACGACCGCCGCCAGCGCGGCGATGGGCGCGTAATTCATGCCGCGCTGAACCCACGGCGGCAGGCTCCAGGGCTTGGCTGAGAAAAAGAAAAACGAGCGCGTCACCACGGTCACCACGGTCAGGCCGACGATGGTGCCCACAGTCCAAAGGTCAGTCTGATTCATCGCATCAGGCCCGGCGCGTGGGCTCATTGCCCGCAGCAGAAACATCAGTCTGGTTGAGCGTGCGCCTTGGCCGCTCCAGCATCAGGCAAATCGCCACGGCTGCAGCAATTGCCACCAGAATATTGAGCTTGAGCGGCAACGCAAACGCCGCCACCGCCGCTGCACCGGCAATACCGGCCGAGACCGCGCGCAGTCGCGTTGCCGCCAGTGAGCACATGATGCCAACGAGCGCCAGAACGCCCGCAAAACCCAAACCCCACGACAACGGAATCAGGTTGGCCATCGCAATGCCCAGCAGCGTGGCACCGACCCAGCTCACCCACATGACCGCACAGTTGCCGGCCAGCCAGGCTTCTTGTGCGCGCTGCACCGCCGGGTCGGCAGACGGCTGCGTAAAACGCTGCGTGAACAGCGCGTAAGTCATATCGACCGTGAAGTAGCCGCTGACCAGCCGACGCCACAGTGGCTGATGCGCCATGTACGGCCTCAAGTGAGCACTGAAAATCACGAAACGCAGGTTGACGCAAAAACCCGTCGCCAGAATCACCCACATCGGCGCGCCCGCCGCGATCAGCGGAATCGCCGCCAACTGCACACTTCCCGCAAAAACAAACAAGCCCATCAGCAGGGCCTCCGTCAGGCTCATGCCCGACTTGATCATGGCGACGCCGGTCATCAAGCCCCAGGCAGCGATGCCGGGCGCGGCGCTGCCTAGCTCCAGCATGCCGACCTTGAACTCGGGGTGCTTGTAGAGGGCCGGTTTCACGGGGCTGCTTTCGCTTCAAAAACCGCACCGGGTGCGAGCGGGAATCCGCGCAGAAACGCGTCCACCACAAGCGCCTTGCCACCTGGTTTTTGCAGGCGCGTCACGCGCAGCACGCCGTCGCCGGTTGCGATGTCGATGCCCTCGGCACTGACCGCCAGGACTTCGCCCGCCCCACCTGGAGCCGCGCCCGACGCCAGCGCGCGGCCCTGCCAAAACTTCAGTGTGTCGCCGGCCAGCACGCCGTTTGCTCCCGGTGCCGGATTGAAGGCGCGGATCTGCCGCGCCAAAAGCGCTGCGCTCTGCGTCCAATCCAGCACGGCTTCGCGTTTGTCGATTTTTTTCGCGTAGCTCACGCCCTCAAGCGGTTGCGGAGTTGGCTTCAAGGTACCGGCTTCAGCGAGCCGCAAAGCCTGCACGATCAAGTCGCCGCCGAGTTCGGCGAGCCGGTCATGCAGGCGGCCGGTGCTGTCGCTGGATTCGATGCCGATGGCTTCGGCCAGCAACATCTCGCCGGTGTCCAGGCCCGCGTCCATCTGCATGATGGTCACGCCGGTGGTGGCGTCGCCTGCCTCAATGGCGCGGTGAATCGGTGCCGCTCCGCGCCAGCGCGGCAGCAGCGAAGCATGAATGTTCAGGCAGCCGAGTCGGGGCAGGTCGAGCAGCCACTGCGGCAGCATCAGGCCATAGGCGGCGACCACGAGCACGTCGGGCCGCGCGGCCTCGATGGCTCGGCGTGCGACCAATGCATCATCGGGAAATTTTCCATCCTGACGCAGGCTGCGCGGCTGGGCAACGGCCACATCGTGCTGTTGCGCCCACTGCTTGACGCTGGAGGCGTGCAGGGCCATGCCGCGACCGGCCGGGCGGTCAGGCTGGGTGAGAACGAGGGGGAGGTCAAAGCCTTCGGCATGCAGCCGGGCCAATGCCACAGAGGCAAATTCCGGCGTACCGGCAAAAATCACGCGCATGGCGACTGATTTTAGGGACAGGGCCAACGACGACGGGCCAAATCGTTGCAATGCCCCGCAATGCTCCGCATCAAGGGCTTCAGGGCAAAGCAAAACCGCAGCTGAAAAACAGGGATGGTCGCATCAACGAACCGTCTCGCGCGCCTCGTCTTTTTGCTGCTTGACCATCTTGGTTTTGATGCGGTTTCGCTTGAGTGGCGACAGGTACTCGACGAACACCTTGCCCAGCAAATGGTCCATCTCATGCTGGATGCACACGGCCAGCGTGCCCTCGGCCTCAATCGTCCGCTGCTTGCCGTCCAAGTCAAGCGCGCGCACCCGGATGGCGGTGGAACGCTCGACGCCGTCGTAAATCCCCGGCACCGACAGGCAGCCCTCGTCACCGATCTTCGTCTCGTCGCTGGCCCAGATGATTTCGGGGTTGATCAGCACCAGCGGCTGATCGCGCTCGGGGCTGGTGTCGATCACGATCAGCCGTTCATGCACGTTAACCTGGGTTGCAGCCAGACCGATGCCGTCGGCCTCGTACATGGTCTCAAACATGTCGGCGGCCAGATTGCGCAGGCGGGCATCGACAGCCAGAACCGGCCTGGCGACGGTGTGCAGACGGGGATCGGGATAACGCAAAATGGTTAGCTGGGTCATGGCAGGGGCACGGCAAGGCGAATGGTCGGGGTGTCGCTATTTTCGCTACTTTTACCGACATTTGACGAATCAGGGATAAGCGAAAACCAAAATTCGTTGCTTAATCAATGGCTTAAGTACAAAATTGCCAGTGATTTATCAAGATACAAACACGGCCTTTTTGAGTAAAAACAGAGTCGTGAAATTTCCGAGGGCGTTCAAACATGAATATTAATTTTGGTCGTTTCAGTGCCGTTTCAATAGCAGCTCTTGCGGGTATTGGCCTTTTAGGCGCAACTGGCGCGGTTCACGCACAGACCTTCCCGATCACGCCCGGCCAAAGGGCCACCGCGACCCAGGTCGCAGAAGCAGGCGTGCCACTGTCAGATCTGGCCCCCAATGCCCCCGACAACTACACCGTCAAAAGCGGTGACACGCTGTGGGCGATCTCCGGCCTGTTCTTGAAAAGCCCCTGGCGCTGGCCCGAGCTGTGGGGCATGAATCTGTCGGATATCGCCAACCCGCACCGCATCTACCCCGGCCAGCAGCTTTTCCTCGAAAAAATCAATGGTCGCGCACGGCTGAGCACACGCCTGGCCTCTGCAGATGGCGCGCCGCCAAGCGAGACCGTTCGGCTGTCGCCGCGCACGCGCAGCCAGCCCCTCGCCGATGCGTCGATTCCGACTCTGGCCGCCAGCGTCATAGAGCCGTTTCTATCTGAAGCCATTCTGGTCGATGAAGTCGGCTTTGCCACGGCACCCCGAATCGTCGCCACCCAGGAAGGCCGCGTATTGCTCAGCCGGGGCGACCGCGCCTATGCCCGCGCCGAGTACGCCAGCGTGTCGCGCAAGCCGCTCAGCACCGAGAAAGGCAACCCGCTCGATTTCCGCGTCTTCCGCAATCCCAATCCGCTCAAAGACCCGACCACACTGCAGGTTCTTGGCTACGAGGCTCAATACGTCGGCCGGGCCGAACTGATTCGCGGTGAATCCATCGTTCAAATTGCCGATAAAGACGGCAAGCCGCAAGGTGAAATCGTGCCTGCCACCATCGACATCGTGGCGGCCAAGGAAGAGATGCGCATTGGCGACCGGCTGGTGGTCGAGCCTCCGCGCGAACTGCTCAACTACGTGCCGCGCGCGCCAGCCAGCCCAATTGCCGGGCAGATCGTCTCGATCTACGGCAACACTGTCGCCATCGGGTCCGAAAACCAGGTGGTGGTCATCAACCGGGGCAGGCTTGACGGTGTGGAACGCGGGCACGTCATGGCAGTGCTGTCAGACGGCGAGCGCGTGCTCGATAAAACCGACACCTCGCGCACGCCCATCAAGCTGCCCAGCGAGCGCAACGGCCTGATGATGGTTTTCAAAACCTTCGACAAGCTCTCCTACGCCTTGTTGCTGCAAATGACCGACGGCGTGCGCGTCGGCGACCGCTTCACCAATCCGAATTAACAGACCCGTGCAGACGCGGCTTCGCGCCGCACTCTGCCGTCTCGCGGCCCGCACGCGCGGCCCGCCATCGTCTTCACACCCGTGCAATCACAAGAGCTTTCCGCCTGGCTGCGGTTAACCTTAAGCCCCGGCGTCAGTCTGGACACGGCACGTCGCCTGCTCGTTGAATTTGGCTCGCCACAAGCCGTGTTCGAGCAAAGTGCCGGCACGCTGCGCACGCTCGGCACCGACAAACTTGTTCGCGCCATTCAAACGCCGCCGCCCCAGCTTGCGGTGCAATTGCAGACCACGCAGGACTGGCTGCTTGCAGGTGATGACCGCTGCGTGGTGGCGCTGGGCGACCTGGGCTATCCCGCTTCCCTGCTCAACATTGAAGACCCGCCTTTGATGCTCTATATGCTGGGAAGCCTTTCTAACAGGTCGCAAGCGGCTACTGATACCATAGCAAGAAGCCTGGCCATCGTGGGCAGTCGCAACCCCACGCCGCAGGGCGAAGGCAATGCCCGCGCGTTCGCAAAGGCGTTCGGCAGTGCCGGGATTTGTGTGGTGTCTGGTCTGGCGCTGGGCATTGACGGCGCAGCCCACGACGGGGCCCTGCAAGGCGGTGGGCAAACCATCGCCGTAGTGGGCACCGGACTGGACCGGGTGTACCCCAAAAAGCATCTCGAACTGGCGCACCGAATCACCCGTCAGGGCATGATCGTCAGCGAGTTTGCGTTGGGCATGCCGCCGCTGACGGCCAATTTCCCGCGCCGCAACCGGCTCATTTCTGGCTTGTCACGCGGCACGCTGGTGGTGGAGGCCGCGCTTAAATCGGGCTCGCTGATCACTGCCCGGCTGGCATCCGAACAGGGAAAAGACGTGTTCGCTATTCCGGGTTCGATTCACTCGCCGCAGTCGCGCGGCTGCCATGCGCTGATCAAGCAAGGAGCCAAACTGGTTGAACTGGCGCAAGACGTGCTGGAAGAGCTCAACTGGGCACCGGCTGGCGCGTTGCTTGCTGGGCCAAGCCCCGGCCCGCAAGCCGACGCCCAGCACGAGCCCGCCGACCCGGCGCTGCGCAGCCTGTTGCTTGCGCTGGGCTACGACGCGGTCAGTCTGGACGCCGTGCAGGCCCGCACCGGCCTCGACACGCCGCGCCTGCAGGCTCAGTTACTTGAACTGGAGCTCGGTGGCCAGATTGCACGCCTGCCCGGTGGCCTGTTTCAGCGACTTGGTGTGGCGTAAACCCCCACTTTCCACCCAGCAGGCGGCCGGACCGACACTGCTGCAAGAGCAAGAGATCATCTGCGCTATATTGGCTTGATGTTTGAGGTTCTGGTCTATGTGTACGAAAACTACTGGCACGGCGATGCCTGCCCCGAGCTGAACCGGCTCGCCCGCAAACTGACCGCTGCGGGCTTCGAGGCCGAAGAAATTAACGAGGCGCTGGTGTGGCTCGATGGCCTGAAAGTCGCAGCCCAAAGCACCCCTCGCGTTCAGCCGCAAACACCGCACTTAAAGCCCGTTGCGGCTAGCGCTTTTTCAACAGGCGGTGCCATTGCAGCGCCCTCGTCGCCGTCGCTCCCCTCCTCCCCTTTACCCTGCACGCAGGCCACCGACAGCCTTCGCGTTTACCCGTTTGCCGAACAGGTTCACCTCGGGGCGCAGTGCCTGGGCTTCATTTGCTTTCTGGAAGCCGCCGGCGTGCTGCCGCCTTACATGCGCGAAATCGTGATCGACCGCGCGATGGCCGTACCAGGCGAGCCGGTGGCGCTTGACGACCTGAAAATCATCGTGCTGATGGTGTACTGGAGTTTGGGTGAGGAGCCCGAGGCGCTGGTGCTCGGCGAATTGTGCGAAGACGCCGCATTGCGCGTCGCGCACTGATCACCCCGCTGACATTTAGCCCAGCAGCCGCTCTGGATTGGCGTTGATCTTGGCCAGCGCGTCGCGGGTGGCGCGCACTGTCAGGGTTTCTTCTTCGGTTGGCACCAGCAGCCCGGCCTGCAGATAAGCTGCCAGCCGCTTCGTCTGAATCAGGAAGTTTTGGCCATCAGCCGACGCAAACAGGTGCAGCTGCTTGCGATCACTGCACCACGCAAACTGCACCTGCGTGAGCGCGCCGTTGTGATCAAGGTTGAACCACGTGCCTAACTGCAGCTCTTTGACCCAAGCGCGCACGGCCTCGGTCGGCGTGCTGCCGCCATTGGTGATGATGTGTACATCGGCTGCATCCAGCCCGACCATCGTAACCAGGCTTTCCGGGTCCAGCGGCAAGTCGCCGATGTCTTCGTCAGACAGATAATCTTCCAGGTTAACCAGGCGTTTGGCCATCGCCTCGATAGCCTCGTGCGAAATTGCATCGGTTTTGGACAGGAAGGCGTCGGCCAGGGTGTCACTGATGAGCTTTAACTGCTGGTCTTGCTGCTCGACCGGTATGCCCAGCATGGTCATCCCACTGCGCAGCAGATGCAGCAGCGTCGGCAGCTCGGCTATCACGCGCGCCCGGTCTTCGCGGTTGGGCTTGGCGCTGGCCGACCAGACCAGATCGGCAGCGGCTCGTTTGAGCGTAATAGTTTCCTTATGCTGCGGGCCGTTTTTGACTGCGGCGATAGCCAGCACTTCGGCCCAGACCTTGAACAAAAAATCGCGAATGGCGTCGCGCACGGGCATGTTGTTGAGCATGCTGCGCATCTCGATGGTGTACTGAATCGCCATCGTCTCTTTTTGCTCGACCTGCTGCGCCATCGTCACAATGCGCGCGGTGCCGGTTTGCTCGGACAAAAACCTGGTCAGAAACTTTTCAAACTCGTCATAGACGATCTGAAAAACGCGGCGTCCGGTTTCAGGGTATTGCTCGATCACTTGAACCACGCGGCGCACTTCCATTTCCATGGCGCCGCCCGTAATGGTCACGTTGAACCCCAGCACGCACGAACCCATGCGGTCGATTAGCCGCCGCGCCGGGTGCTGGAGCGAACTGAAAAACTCGGTCTCAGACAAGGCCACGCGCAAAACCGGTATCTGCAGGCGGGCAAACCACACGCGAATGGCGGCGGGAATGCGCTCCTCGGCCAGAATGCTCTGGAACATCAGCGCGACGACCTCGATCGTGGCTTTTTCAGACGCGCTGCCGGTCGCCTTTTTCAGGGCAGCCGTGCGCGCACGCACGGCTTCAGCGGCCTGATCAACCTGCGCCCGGCCGTAGGACGTGCTTGCCGCGCCCGCGCCGCTCGCCATGGCCATCTGTTCAAACGCGACATGCGCCGATTGCTGGACGTGGGCCATCGCCTGGACGAGTGCAGGCGTTGCCGGCATTTTGTCGGTGCCTTCAAAGCCGGGCACGTGGTCAGCCAGCATGCGCTTGAGATGTCCCATCACGCCCTGCGCCCGCATGCGCGCCCGAGCCAGGGGCGACACGCCGGTTTGCATGCGGGTTTCTTCACCGACGTCACGACCCGGCTCGTTTCGCGCGGCCCCCGTCGGCTCGCCTTGCCCGCCTGCCGGGGCCAGCCGGGCGGAGTCACTGATTGAACCGGACCGCGAACTTGTTGGCGTGCGCCTGACCATGTCGCGCAGGTCAATGTCGGCCATCACGCCGTTTTGAACCAGAAATTCATTGGTTGCGTGATAGACATCGCGCATCTGCTCGGCCAGGTTTTTTTGAATCACGTCTTGCGCCGACACCCACAGGGGGCGGGAAAGTCCGACCCGGCTCCATTGCTGAAGCAGATGGCGAGCCAGCACTTCAGGGCGGAAGATGTCATCTTTTTGCAGCTCGCCGATGCCGTCAAGCCGCTGGATCCGCAATCGAAGGTCACTGAGCTCCCAGCTGACGAAATCGAGCAGCCGCAAGGCCAGACGAGACGCGGCAATCTCGTCGTCCATGACCTCGTCGCCCATCAGCTCAAAAGCACCGTTCAAGGCCAGCTTTGACGCGGCAGGTGCCGCAACGGTGTGACGTGCGGCAGTCCAGGCAGCGACCGTGTTGTGAATCCAGCTTGCGCCAACCTTTTGAAATGCCATCCAGCCCTCGCGGCGCTCCTGCCTCTCGCGCGCACCGGCTGGTTGACCGACCAGAGCCGTCAGGCATTCCTGAATCGCTTTTGACAAGCCGGGCAACAACCGGACCGCGCGCTCGACGAAAAGTGCCCGTGCCTGTTCAGACAAAGAATTGCTGTTTTTATTCGCTGTCGCCACGTCCGCCCCGAAGTTTGATCCTCTAGCTTACACCGTGGCACCGGCGTTGGGGTCGTTCGGATCCTCGTCTTTTTTAGCCGGTCCCTTGATCAGGTCTTCGCGGCGGATACCCAGCCACATGGCGATGGCGGCGGCAACAAACACTGACGAATAAATACCAAACAAAATGCCGATGGTCAGCGCCAGTGCAAAGTAAAACAGCGTGGGTCCGCCAAACAGCAACATCGACAGCACCATGATCTGCGTCGAGCCATGGGTGATGATGGTGCGGCTGATGGTCGAGGTGATGGCGTTGTCGATGATCTGCTCTGTGTCCATCTTGCGGTAACGGCGGAAATTCTCGCGAATCCGGTCGAAGATCACCACCGATTCATTGACCGAGTAACCCAGCACCGCCAGCACGGCGGCCAGCACGGCCAGCGAAAACTCCCACTGGAAGAACGCGAAAAATCCCAGAATAATGATGACGTCGTGCAGATTGGCAATGATGGCGGCAACTGCGTACTTCCACTCGAAGCGAAACGCCAGATAAACCATGATGCCGAACACCACCATGGCCAGCGCCTTCAGGCCGTCCTGGACCAGCTCTTCGCCGACCTGCGGCCCGACGAATTCCGTGCGGCGCAGCGTCACGGCGGCGTCGCTGCTTTTCAGCGCCGCAAACACCTTGTCGCTTTGCTGCGCGGTACTGACGCCTTTTTGGGCCGGCAGGCGAATCATCACGTCACGCGAATTGCCGAAGTTCTGCACCTGCACGTCGGTAAAACCCAAACCTGCTACGGTGTCCCTGATCTTCCCGACATCGGCGGTCTGCTGGTAGCTGACCTCCATCAGCGTGCCGCCAGTGAACTCGACCGACAGGTGCAGGCCGCGCGAGAACAAGAAGAAGACCGCCAGCGCAAACGTGGTGAAGCTGATGACGTTGAAAATCAGCGCATGCCGCATGAACGGAATGTCGCGGTGAATCTTGAAAAATTCCATGAAGTAGTCCGGTAAGCAGTGAGCGGTTTACTTGGCGACGGCTGTTGAGGAGCCGGGGCGCCAGACCGTGCCAATCGACACCGTCTTGAGCTTCTTTTGCCGGCCATACCAGAGGTTGACCAGGCCGCGCGAGAAGAACACCGCCGAGAACATGCTGGTCAGGATGCCGACACAGTGAACCACCGCGAAGCCGCGCACCGGCCCCGAGCCAAAAGCCAGCAGCGCCAGTCCGGCAATCAGCGTCGTGATGTTGGAGTCGAGGATCGTCGCCCAGGCGCGGTCATAGCCCGCCTGAATCGCCGCTTGGGCCGACGCGCCATTGCGCAGCTCTTCGCGCACGCGTTCGTTAATCAGCACGTTGGAGTCAATCGCCATGCCGAGCGCCAGCGCCATCGCCGCCATGCCGGGCAGCGTCAGCGTGGCCTGCAACATCGACAGCACCGCCACCAGCAGCAACAAATTCACCGCCAGCGCCAGCCCCGAGAACAGTCCGAACAGCATGTAATACGCGCCCATAAAAGCGACGATCACGATGAAGCCCCAGATGACGCTCTTAAAACCCTTGGCAATGTTTTCCGCGCCCAGCGTCGGGCCGATGGTGCGTTCTTCGATGATCTCCATCGGCGCTGCCAGCGAACCGGCACGCAGCAACAAAGCCAGGTCGTTGGCTTCGGTCACGGTCATCGAGCCCGAAATCTGGAAGCGATTGCCGAGCTCGCTTTGAATCACTGGGGCCGTCAGAACTTCGCCACGGCCTTTTTCAAACAACACGATGGCCATGCGTTTTTTCAGGTTCTCGCGGCTGGTGTCGCGCATGATGCGGCCGCCCTTGGCATCGACTGTCAGGTCAACTTTGGGCTGCTGGCTCTGCGAGTCAAAACCGGGCTGGGCATCGGTCAGGTTGTCGCCAGTCAGGATGACCTGTTTTTTGACGATGACGGCCTGGCCGTTGCGCTCAAAAAAGCGCTCGGTACCGAAAGGCACGGCACCCGAATTGTTCTCGGCAGCACGCGCCTCGGCTCCGTCTTCGACCAGCCGCATCTCCAGCGTGGCGGTGCGACCCAAAATGTCTTTGGCTTTGGCCGTGTCCTGCACGCCGGGCAGTTGCACCACGATGCGGTCGAGCCCCTGCTGCTGAATCACTGGTTCCGCCACACCGAGTTCGTTGATGCGGTTGTTCAGCGTCAAGATGTTCTGCTTGAGCGCCTGGTCCTGAATGCGGCGGGCCGCCTCGGGCTTGATCGTCGCCGTCAGCCGGTATTCAGTGCCCTCCGCAGCATCGGCTGTTTGCAGGTCGGGAAACTGGTCTTGCACCACGGCCTTGGCCGCATCAAGCGTGGCCGAGTCGCGAACCCGCAGCTCGATGGCCTGCACGTTGCGCGCAATGCCGCCGTGGCGGATGTTCTTTTCGCGCAGCGCCAGCCGCAGGTCGCCGGCCAGCGACTCGGCGCGTTTGGTCAGCGCTGCCTGCATATCAACTTGCAGCATGAAATGCACGCCGCCCCGCAAATCAAGCCCCAGGTACATCGGGTTGGCATGCAGCGCAGTCAGCCAGGCCGGTGAGCGCGAAAGCAAATTGAGCGCCACCACGTAGCCGGTTTCGGTGCTACCCGGAACCAGTACTTTTTGAATCGCGTCTTTGGCGCGCAACTGGGTGTCGGTGTCGTCAAAACGGGCACGCACCGAGGCACCATCGAGCGTCACCGCCTCGGCCTTGATACCCGCCTGCTGCAAGGCTTGCTCGACCTTGGTCAGCGTGGTGGCATCAATCTTGACCGATGAACGCACGCTCGACACCTGCACCGCCGGCGCTTCGCCAAACACATTGGGCAGCGTGTAGAGGGCCGCGACGACGAGCGCGACCAGCATGATGGCGTATTTCCAGACCGGGTAACGATTCATGGCGGGGCTACTCGCAAAGGCTTGATGACGGCAGCACGGCTGCTGAACGCGGCAAGCGCTTCACAGCGCGTGCCGCTTGCCGTCGGGGAAGATTGATCGAAATGAAGCAGAGCGACCGATTTAACGGGTCGCGCCAATCGCGCCGCGCGGCAGCACCTGCACGATAGCGCTGCGCTGCAGCTGCACCTCGACGCCGGGCGACAGCTCAAGCGTCAGGTAAGACTCGCCGAGCTTGGTGACTTTGCCGAGCAGGCCGCCGGCCGTGGCCACCTCGTCGCCATTGGCCAGTGCCGCAATCATCGAGCGGTGCTCTTTTTGCTTTTTCATCTGGGGGCGAATCATCACGAAATACAGCACGACAAACATCAGCACCAAGGGCAGCATGCCGGTCAGTGACGACATCATGTCGCCTGCGGGAGCGACTGCCGGGGCGGTTTGGGCGAAGGCGGAAGAAATAAACACTGAAGAACTCCAGAAATGGTTGCAAGAAAGGGTGGTGTCCGGCTCTGCGGCAGGGGCGGATCGGCAAACGGGCAATTGTATGCGTGGGCTTTATTGGAGGACTTTGGCGCGCCACAGGTTCCCGCGCAGGTGAGGGCAAGCAGATGGGGGGCATGTCCCCGAAAACCAAATCGCGGAGCCCTGTCTTGCAGACCGCAGGCCGGGCTGAGCCCGACCTTCTTCACGCTGTCCAGAAGCGCGCAGGCGCTTCTGTAGCCGCAGCGCGAAGCCCCAGCCCTCTCCCGCAGGGCGACGGAGCCAGACACCCCGCAAAACCACCGCATTGGCGATGAGGGACTTGCTACATCAGCTCGGGCTGCCGCGCCGTCACTGGCTCGCGAAACGCCGCCATCAGCGCCGCCCACTGCGGACGCGCCACCGCCAGGTGGCGCGCCTTGACATGGCCAGAGCCTTTGATCGCCTCGGGAATCCGGGCGATCTCGACCGCTTTGGCATGGTTGCCGGCGTTGAGCGACTGCAGAACTTCGTCGATGCTGGCGCGGTACTCGGCAATCAGCGCACGCTCAATGCGGCGCTCTTCGGTGCGGCCAAAGGGGTCAAACGGCGTGCCGCGCAGCACCCTCAAAGGGGCCAGCAGCCTGAAGGCGGTCTGCATCCACGGGCCAAAAGCCTTTTTCTGCAGCTCGCCGCGCTCGTTTTTCGGCGCAATCATCGGCGGCGCGAGGTGGTAGTGCAGCTTGAAGTCACCTTCAAACATCGCGTGTACCCGGGCCAGAAAATTCCGGTCGGTGTGCAGCCGGGCGACCTCGTATTCGTCTTTGTAAGCCATCAACTTGAACAGGTAGCGCGCAACGGCTTCGCTCAAGCTCGTCTTGCCTAGCGGGCTTTCAGCCTGGCGCACCTTTTCAACGAAGGCCCGGTAGGTCTGCGCGTAGCCGGCATTTTGATAGGCCGCGAGAAATTCCACGCGTTTGGCCAACATCTCATTGAGCGACGGTTTTTTGACGAATGCAATCACCTGCGCCGCCTTGAACAGCGCCTGCACCGCCGCCAGATCGTGCGCACAGCGCCTGCCCCATTCAAAGGCGGCCTGGTTGTTGGCGACCTGCACGCCGTTCAATTCAATCGCGCGCATCAGGGCCGCGTGTGACAGCGGCACCCGCCCCTTTTGCCAGGCAAAGCCGAGCAGCAGCGGGTTGGTGTAAATCGAGTCGCCGATCAGCTGCACCGCGACCTGCTCGGCGTCAAAGCTACTCACCAGCTCGCCGCCAACGGCCGCCGTCACCGCG
>JANOOO010000487.1:0-3466 GCA_031421375.1 Polaromonas sp. | reverse complement strand
GGCGCTGATCGGCTACGGGCTGGGGGCCGCGTCCAAGCCGCTGTTTGCGCTGGCCAGCACGACGGGCATGGTGGTTGCGGCGCGGCTCACCGACCGCATTGGAAAAGGCATTCGCGGTGCGCCGCGCGATGCGCTGGTGGCCGACCTGGCACCACCGGGCATGCGCGGCGCAGCGTTTGGGCTGCGGCAGTCGCTGGACACGGTGGGCGCGTTTGTCGGGCCGCTGCTGGCGATGGGCTTGATGCTGCTTTGGGCCAATGATTTCCGGGCTATTTTCTGGGTGGCGGTGGTGCCCGGCGTGCTTGCCGTGCTGCTGCTTCTGGTTGGCGTGAAAGAGCCCGAGCGGCCACCCGCCGCCAGGCGAAGCAACCCGATCAGCCGCGCCAATCTGCAGCGCTTGTCGCCAGCGTATTGGCGCGTGGTGGTGATCGGCGCGGTGTTTACGCTGGCGCGCTTTAGCGAGGCGTTTTTGCTGCTGCGCGCAATTGACTTTGGCGTACCGCTGGCTTTCACGCCGCTGGTGTTGATTGCGATGAACGTGGTTTATGCGCTGGGTGCCTACCCCTTCGGCAAGCTGTCTGACCGGGTCAGTCACACGGCCTTGCTGGCCTGGGGTTTGGGGGTGCTGATTGCGGCTGATGCCTTGCTGGCAAGCAGCGGCAACGTGGCTGCGTTCTGGGCCGGTATTGCGTTGTGGGGACTGCACATGGCGATGACGCAGGGCTTGCTGGCTGCGATGGTGGCCGAGGCGGCCCCGGCTGACCTGCGCGGAACCGGATTCGGCTTTTTCAATCTGGTCAGCGGCGTGGCCATGTTGGTGGCCAGCACGCTGGCTGGCGTGTTGTGGGACCAGATTGGCGCAGCGGCGGCGTTTTGGACGGGCGGCGCGTTCAGCGTGGCTGCATTGGCCTTGATCGCCCTATGGCGTGTACCGCGCCCGCAAGCCGTCTGAGCGTCTTGCGGTGTCAGCGCGCCAGCTTGTAGCCGACTGGCCGGGATGAGCCGACAAAGGCTACTCGTAAGGCCGGCCATCGCTATCTATTTAATAGCTGCTTGCGCCCTTGCAGCGGGGGCTTCAGCCGCATTTGGCATGAATTTTAAGTAAACCAGCCGCGAAAAACCGCTGAAAAGCAAGGGGCGGTAACTGTGTGTCACCGCCGCGCAGGCCGCCACTTCGCCAGTTGTTCGGCCATCGCGTCGATGTCGAGCGCGTCCCCGGCGTGCGCCAGGTACATCTCCAGGTCGGCGACTGCACGCTGCAGGTCGCCGACTGCCGCCCAAACCAGTGCCCGGTCGCGGTATTCGATCCAGGCTTGTGGCTGCAAAACAATCAGCCGGTCCAGAACGCCCAGCAGGCGCGGCAGATCGTCCTGGGTTTTATGAATTTCCTTCAGATTTCGGAGCATGCGGCTGATGATGTCGCGGGGCGGCGACGACTTCAAATACAGGCCGATGGGCACTTCAAAATCGTCATTCAGGCTGCCCCGCTGGCGCAGCGGTTCAAGCCGCTCGGCGAGGTCTTCACGGCTCAGCGACTGGCCCGTGCAGGGATCAATGACCACCTGGCCGCGCGGCAGGTTTACTTTGACCATGAAATGCCCCGGGAACGAGACGCCGCGCGCGTTCAGCCCCACCCCTGCCGCCAGCTCCAGCCAGAGCACGGCCAGCGTGATCGGGATGCCGCGCCGTGTGCGCATCACCGCATTGAGATAGCTGTTGTCGGGGTCGTAGTAGTCGTTGACGTTGCCGCCGAAGCTCAGGTCGTTGAAAAAGAACTGGTTGAGCACACGCAGGCGCTGAAGCGGGGGTGCGTCGGCGGGCAAGCGGCGTTTCAAACGCGCCTGCAACTGATCGACATCGCCCAAGACCTGCTGAATGTCGAGGTCGGGGTAGTCGTCTTGCGCCAGGCTGGCAGCGGCTTCGAGCAGCGGGAAATGGTCGTCGCTTTGCACCAGACTTGAGAAATACTGGAGCGGCGACGGCACGGCCAGATTGAGTTGCATACCGATACTTTCGCATAAAGCGCGTCGCGATAAAAGCCGGACAAGCGCCGATGTAGGCAAAGGCAGACACCCCCTGTGCGTGCCGGAAAAATTCGCGCCGGAGCCCAAGTTAAACAAGCCACGCAAGCCGTTTTTTGGTGCCGATTGCGGCAATTTTTGCACGCTCACCGGCGCATCAAAACCCGCAGCTTCAGCCCGCCCACACGCAAAACACCAAAATAAATCAACGCCGATACCGCCAACACCGCAGCCAGCAGGCCGATGCGCAGCAGCGGCGCGTTTTTAAGACCGGTCCAGCTCACGGCACCGGCTGCCCATAGCAAAAACACCGCCAAAAACGATGTTGCAGCAAGCACCTGCCCGGCAAACATGGGCCAGCCCGGTGCAGGCTTGAAACTGCCCCGGCGGATCAGGCCAATCAGCAAAAACAGTGCATTAATCATGGCCCCAATACCAATCGCCAACGCCAGCCCGGCATGCGCAAACCAGGGCACCAAAAGCAGATTCAACAACTGCGTCAACACCAGCACCACAACAGCAATTTGCACCGGCGTGCGTATGTCCTGACTGGCGTAGAAGCCCGGTGCCAGCACCTTGATGGCAACCAGGCCCAGCAAACCCACGCCGTAACCCATCAGCGCCGAGGCGGTCTGGCGCACGTCGCGGTCGGTGAACGCACCGTAGTGATAGAGCGTGGCCGCCAGGGGCTCGGCCAGCGTCAGCAGCGCCGCTGCGCAGGGCATGGCCAGCAGCACGACGATGCGCAAACCCCAATCGAGCATGGCCGAGTACTGCGCGGCGTCGTTGGCCGCTTTCGCCGCCGCCAATTGCGGCATCAGCACGACGCCAATGGCCACGCCCAGCATCGCGGTCGGGAACTCCATCAAACGGTCAGCGTAGGTCAGCCAGCTCACGCTGCCGGGCGTCAGGTGCGAGGCAATCTGCGTGTTAATGAGCAGCGAGACCTGCGCCACGCTGACGCCCAGCAATGCGGGCAGCATCAGCTTGGCGATGTTTTGCGTCGCCGGGTCAGCCCAGGCTTGCCGCACTGCCGACCAGCGCAATGAAATCTTCGGCAGCAAACCAAGCCGCAACAGCGCCGGAATTTGCACCGCCAATTGCAGCGCGCCTCCCACCATGACGCCCGCGCCCATCGCGTAAATCGGCTCGATGCCGTTGGCCTTGAACCACGGCGCGCCAAACCAGGCAGCCGCAATCATCGACACATTGAGCAGCACCGGTGTGGCCGCCGGCACCGCAAAACGCCGCCAGGTGTTGAGCACACCCGACGACAGCGCCACCAGCGACATGAAACCGATGTAGGGGAACATCCAGCGCGTCATGAAGACAGCCGCCTCGAAGCCACGCGGCTCCTGTTGCAAACCGCTCGCCATCGCCCACACCAGAATCGGCGCACCGGCCACGCCCAGCACGCAAGTGAGCAGCAAGGCCCAGGTCAGCAG
>JANOOO010000486.1:0-2485 GCA_031421375.1 Polaromonas sp. | reverse complement strand
CCGACGCTTACTTGGCAGGCGCTTTTTTAACTGGTTTTTTGCTTTTCTTTGGCTTGGTGGTTGCGTTCATCATGATTGAGTCTCCATCTTGAAAGGTTGCCATTGCCGGGGAGGAAGTCAACCCCGGCCTTTGCCTCGCCGCAGCCGATGTTGCCGGGTAGGACAAAGCCCTGACAGCGTAATAAGAAAACCACACTTCAGCATCACTTTCTCATCGCCACAACGCCGTTTTACATGTCTTTTCCACAGTCGCATCCCCGCTATCGCCACCGCGACTTTCTTGGCTTTTTGTTCTACAGGCCGTTCTACGCCATGCTGGCGTTGCTGGTCGTTGAGGCAGCGCTGGCTGCGGCGACGACCGGGCTGATCGTCATGGCTGGCCGCGACGTTGCCAACGAAGAATTTTTGATTTCCGATTTCATCTGGATCGTCGCCGCGCAGTCCGCGTCTTATGTGGTGGGCGCAGCGAGCTGGGTGTTTGCCGAGCGCGCCGGTTTCGGCGCTTATGGTCGCTACATGCTGCGCTTTGCGCGCGACAACCGGCACTCGCCCGCGCTGCTCACCGACACCGCCGAACGCGAGCGGGCAGAGCCGTTTTTGACCAATGAAAGCTTCCAGATTTTTTTCGAGCTGATTTATGAGCTTGAAGCTGACCTAAAGCTTTTCTTTGGCCTGATTTTCAACGCCATCGTGCTTGGCTTTGCCATCGACGCCGGCCTGCCGGGCGTGTACGCAGCGGTGTTTGTCGTGCTGCTGGCCGTGCAGTGGCTGGTGCGCCGCCCCGTCGCAGCGGCCTACCTGAATCAGCAGCGCACCACCAACCGCATGACGGCGCACAGCTACGCCGCGTGGGACAACATCACGGCTGGCAACCGCTACAACTTCCGGCTCTGGCACGCAGGCTTTAAGGCGCGGTTGCGCGACGCGCTGGCCGCGCAAATTCGCGCCATTCTTGCGAAAGAGGGCATTGCAGCGGTCAGTGGCGTGTTTGCGCTGATCGTGGTTTTCAGCTACCTCGCATTGGTGGCCGGGCGCAACGTCGCCGACACCGGTCTGCTGATCGCGCTCGCCGCCACACTGCCGCGCCAGATCGATCTCTCCTACAACCTGCACGGCCTGGCTTCCGGCTGGAACGATTTGCTCGCAGTGTGGACGCGCGTCGGCGGGGCCTGCGCGGCGATGCGGCCCGAACCCGATAGCGGCTTCGATGCGCGTATCCGCTTCGACGGCGTCGCGTTGCATGACGCGAGCGGCGTTGTGTCCTGCGCCAGCATCGATGACGCGCTGGCGCACGTCAGGCAGCGAACGACCGGGCGACTGCAGGTGCGCGGCAGCAACGGCTCGGGCAAATCGACGCTGCTGGTGGCGCTGAAGGCCCGGGTCGGCGTCGATGCGTTTTACTGGCCGACGGGCGACCGGCTGGCGTTTGCGTTTGCGAGCAAGCCGGGCGCGGGCGACGCCACTGGCGAAGAGGGAGTGCCTAACGCAGCACCCGCCTCTGAACCGGGTCAGCGCGCAGCCGCCTACGCCGGGTTTTCATCGGGCGAGCGGCAGCTTCGCTCGTTATCCGAGATCGTCAGCCAGACAGCGGCCAGGGTGTATCTGCTCGACGAATGGGACGCTAACCTCGACGCGAACAACCGCGCCAGCGCCGAGCAGCTGGTGGCCGCACTGGCTGCGCGCGCCGTCGTGGTCGAGATTTCGCATCGGGATCGGGTTTAGCTCGGTCCTGTTAGCCACCTCTATGGCCTTTTGTTGACGCTACGAAAGGCTTTAGAGGCAATCAGGGTAGGCGTCAGCAGCTCACAAATCTATAGCTAATAGATGAGTGTGATGCTGGCTTTTTAGACGATCACGCGTGGCGACAGCTCCCCCGTTCGATATCAACCGGCTGATTACGCGTTTAAAAAAGCTCAAGCGATTGAAGCTCAAGCGATGCGGCCGACCCCGGCTGTGGGTAAGTGCTGGCACTGTCCGGCTATGCCAGAATCAAACGATGCAAATCCTGAGTCGGGAAACCCTTGAGTCGACCTGTCGCAATGACCCAGACCGCGAATCGCGTAGCGCGGAGCGCAGAGTCGGCACCACCCCGTGTGGGCATGAGGCCGAACGGCCGCCATGAGCCACGAAGGGGCCCTGCCGGCCCGGCGCAGCCTACAAGGTCGGCGCGCAGCGCGAAGGGTGCACGCATGTCGCGGCAAATGGTCATGACTGGCAGCGCCGGTCGTCTCGCCGCCCTTTTGCTGCTGCTCGCCCTCGTCGTGCTGGCCTCCGGCTGCGCGGCGCAGTCGAATCCCGGCGCAGCGCCGGCGGCCGATGCGCAGGCGACGATGCACCCTGTCCACGTCGTGCGTCACGGCTGGCACAGCGGCATCGTCGTGCGCGCGGCCGACGTGCCCGAGCACGCCTGGCCGGCGCGGCGCGAGTTCATCGGCGCCGAGCATCTCGAGGTGGGTTGGGGCGACCGCGCGTATTACCCGGCACC
>JANOOO010000485.1:0-4068 GCA_031421375.1 Polaromonas sp. | reverse complement strand
CTACGCGACGCATGCCAACTTCGCCGGCGTGCTGGTGGTCGGTCTCGGTTGCGAGTCGAATCAGATCAACGCGTGGCTGGCCAACAGCAGTCTGCGTGAAGGTGACTCGCTCCGCGTCTTCAGCATTCAAGACACCGGCGGCACCGCCAAAACCGTCGCCAAAGGCATCGCGCTCATCAACGACATGCTGCCCAAGGCCAACGCCGTGAAACGCGAGCCCTGCAGCGCCGCGCACATCCCCATCGGCCTGCAATGCGGCGGTTCCGATGGCTACTCGGGCATCAGCGCGAATCCGGCGCTGGGCGCGGCGGTCGATTTGCTGGTGGCGCACGGCGGCTCGGCGATTTTGAGCGAGACGCCAGAAATTTACGGTGCCGAACACCTGCTGACGCGGCGCGCCGTGAAGCGCGAAGTCGGTGAAAAACTGATTGCCCGCATCAAGTGGTGGGAGCACTACACCGCCATCAACGAAGGCGAGATGAACAACAACCCCTCGCCCGGAAACAAGGCTGGCGGGCTGACGACCATCCTTGAAAAATCGCTGGGCGCGGTCGCCAAAGGCGGCACCAGCAACCTGCAGGCGGTGTATGAATACGCCGAGCCGGTGACGGCGCATGGGTTTGTCTATATGGACACGCCGGGCTACGACCCGGTCAGCGCGACCGGTCAGGTCGCGGGCGGTGCCAACCTGATCTGCTTCACGACGGGGCGCGGTTCGGCCTATGGCTGCGCGCCGTCGCCATCACTGAAGCTCGCGACCAACTCGGCGCTGTGGCGCAAGCAGGAAGAAGACATGGACCTGAACTGCGGCGAGATCATCGACGGCAGCAGCACCGTGGCTGAGATGGGTCAGCGTATTTTTGAGCTGGTTCTGGCGACGGCGTCAGGCGCAAAGAGCAAGAGCGAGGCGCATGGCTATGGGCAGAACGAGTTTGTGCCCTGGCAGGTTGGGGCGGTGATGTGATGGGGGTTCGGGTTCGGGGTCTTCACCGCAGAGGCGCAGAGAACGCAGAGGAAGCGGGACAGAGGTGGAGAAAACGCGAGATTGATTTTTCCGCGCGCCTGCGGTGGATGACTTTCAATCGCGTGCGCGGGAGAGCCATGACCGTGCATAGCCTGCCTGCGGCTTGCTCCCTCTCCCGCGTGCGGGAGAGGGCGGGGGTGAGGGTGACGGCGCAAACGCAGGAAGCGAAAATCGAAATCGGGCTCCCCTCACCCTAGCCCTCTCCCATAGGGAGAGGGAATAAAGCCCCCTAACCCTCTCCCAGGAGGAGAGGGAACAATTCATTCAATAAAAATTTATGCAAAAACTCATTCAAGCCCCCGAACTGCGGTCGCAAGTAGCTACTGTTTTGATAGCAACTGGCACCGCCCCCGAACACGCCAAAACCGTTGCTGACAACCTCGTCATGGCCAACCTGAGCGGCCACGATTCCCACGGCGTTGGCTTGATGCCGCGCTACGTCGATGCGGTGCTGGCTGGCGGCCTGATGCCGCACAACGACGCGAAGGTGCTGGTCGATGCGGGCTCGCTGATGAGCATCGACGGCCAGTGCGGCTACGGCCAGGTTGTGGGCGAGCAGGCAATGCGCCTGGCCATTGCCCGCACCAAAGAGATCGGCAGTTGCATCATGACGCTGGCCAACGCGCACCACCTCGGGCGCATCGGCCACTTCGCCGAAATGGCGGTGGCTGAGGGGCTGGTGTCGATTCACTTCGTCAACGTGATGGCGCGCCAGGTCGTCGCGCCATTCGGCGGGGCTGATGGGCGCTACGGCACCAACCCGTGCTGCATCGGCATTCCCGTCAAGAACCAATCTGACTTCATCCTTGATTTCGCCACCAGCCGCGTTGCACAAGGCAAGATGCGCGTCGCGTACAACCAGGGCAAGCAGGTCGCGCCGGGCCTGCTGATGGACGAGCGTGGCCACCCGACGACCGACCCGCGCGTGGTCGTCTCGCCCGTTGTTCCCGGCGTGTTCGGCTCGCTGATCGCTTTCGGCGAGCACAAGGGCTACGGCCTGGCTGTGGCCTGCGAGCTGCTTGGCGGCGCGCTGACTGGCGGCGGCACAGCCCACCAGCCCATCGACCCGCTGCGGCGCGCGGTTTACAACGGCATGCTGAGCATCCTGATCGACCCAGCCAAACTCGGCACGCAACCCGCGTTCGAGCACGACGCCGCAGCCTTCATGGACTGGCTGCGTGCCGGCCCGGTCGCACCCGGCTTCGACGCGGTGCAGATTGCGGGCGAGCCCGAACGCGCCAAGCGGGCGCAGCGCGAGCAAAGCGGTATTGAGATCGACGGCGAGACCTGGAAAGAGATGGTCGCGGCGGGGGTGAAGGTTGGCGTGACGCTTGAAAGCTAGCCTGGATCAGATCGTCTGTGCGCAGCCTCACATCCGGCGCGGCTTCAAGCACCCCCATCCCAACCTTCCCCCGGAAGAGGAAGGAGCAAGGCCGGGAGCCCCTCACCCCAGCCCTCTCCCGAAGGGAGAGGGAGTAAGAGGGAGAGCGAATCTCCCCTTCAAGCAGGGGCCGTGGAACCGGCTTTGCCGGGCCACAGGCGCAGCGGCCCCCTCGGGGGGCAGGGAGCGACACGAAGTGCGCGACCGTGGGGGCCACATCTCTGGGGCTATATCTCCCCGTTGTCGTTAAGCAGCGCGTCCAGCGGCACGTCGTGCGGCTCGAATTCCAGATCAGGAAGCCAGCCATGGCTATAGCCCAGCCCGACGGTGAAGGGTTTGGGGCTCAAAGCAGCCAGCGTGCGGTCGTAAAACCCGCCGCCGTAACCCAGCCTGAAACCACCTGGCCCATAGCCCAGGCACGGTACAAACAGCAGCGTCGGCACCACCATTTCCGTGCCCTTGGGTTTGGGGATGCCGTAGGCGTCTTCTTCCATCGGGCAGCCGGGATACCAGGCGTGAAAGCTCAGCGTTTTGTGCAGCTTGTCCACCACTGGCAAGCCGATCTTGCGGGGCGACCTGCTCGCTATGCTTTCAGTAGCTAGCTGCACCCGTGTGGATTGGTCAAACACGCTGTTTAACTCTGAACTCTCGTTCAAAATCGCGTCTTCCTGCCAGCGGTACAGCGCGGGCAACGGATCGAACTCGCCCTTGATCGGCCAGTACGCGCCAATGACTTCGTCGGGCCGCCCGACCAGCCAGATGCGCATCACGCGCTGCAGCAAATCGGCGCGCTGCAGCCGGTCCGGCATGTTCAAACGAGCTTCCACCAGGGCTTTGCGGGTACTGATCTTGTCCATAATGACCCGATGCTATACACATTTCAACGCGGCCTGATTCGCACGCTGGCCTGGCTTCCCCTTCTGGCTTTTTCCATGCTGGCTCCAGCCTCAGCGCAAACCACCCCGGGCGCTGCCGCTGGCGACAAGGAAATGCTGGAGCTGAGCCAGGCTTTCAAGCGTGGCGACAAGGCGCGGCTGGCGCAATTGCTGCCTGCCGTGCGCGGCCACACGCTGGAACCGTGGGCCGCCTACTGGAACCTGAAAGCGCGCCTGGGCGAAGCCACGCCGCAGGAGGTGCAGGATTTTTACGCGCGCTTTCCCGGCACCTATGTGGAAGACCGGCTGCGCAACGACTGGCTGGTGCTGCTCGGTCAGCGCCGCGACTGGAGCGCTTTTTCGGATCAACTGCCCCACTACCGCATGAACGACGACCGCGAGGTGCGTTGCTACGCGGTGCTGATCGAGCACATCAAAAACCCGGCGCTCGATGCAAAGCAGTCCGACGAGGTGCGGCGCAACTGGCACGCGCAGCGCGATGCTGAAGACGGCTGCCAGGCTGCAGCCAGCCGGCTGTTCGGCGCGCAGAACCTGAAAGACCATGACGTGTGGGTCAAGGCGCGCCTGGCCATTGAGGCCAATCGGCCACGAGCCGCGTTCAACGCGGTGCAAATCGTCGCGCCTGATTCGGCCACCCTGGTCAACGAGCTGGCAGCCAGCCCGGCGCGCTTTCTGACCGACAAGCGCATCGCTCTGCGCGCGGCGCGCAAGGAAATCATCACGCTGGCGTTGATTCGCCTCGCCGTCAGCGACCCGGACGGCGCGGC
>JANOOO010000484.1:0-2340 GCA_031421375.1 Polaromonas sp. | reverse complement strand
CAGGTAGCGCTTGAGCATTTTGTGGCTGAGTTCATAAGAGATGCCAAAGCGCTGAATCAATCCATCCCGAATTTGCGTGTCGCTGATGTCGCGTTGATAACGCGCAAGCCCCTCATGCAATCGATCAATGGCCTTTTCGAGCGCGCTGATGTCGAGCTTGTCTTCGTTCATCGGTCGTTCCTGCCTCGTGAGCTTGGTTTGCGGTGCTCCTGCTGGCAGCCGAGGCTACTGCCGTTTTGCTTGTCAGACCTTGCCATTATTTTCACCCTGCGACCTTGCCGTTAATGCTGTAGATATCAACCCAGCTTCTTCACCAGAACCTGGCTCTTGCGGTCCACGTTGTACTTGCGCTTGCGGGCTTCGGGCAGCCAGTCGGGGTCCATCTGCACAAAGCCGCGCTTGATGAACCAGTGCATGGTCTGCGTCGTCAAGACAAAAATGCTTTGCAGCCCGGCGGCGCGGGCGCGCTGCTCGATGCGTTTGAGGATTTTTTCGCCGTCGCCCTGGCCCTGGCTTTGCGGCGACACGGTGAGCGCGGCCATCTCGCCGGTCTTGGCTTCAGGGTAGGGGTAGAGCGCGGCGCAGGCAAAGATCACGCCGTCGTGTTCGACGATCGAATACAGATCGGCATCGCGCTCGATCTCGGTCGGGCTGCGCTTGACCAGCGTGCCGTCTTTCTCGAACGGCTCAATCAATTGCAAAATGCCGCCGACATCGTCAGCCGTGGCTTCGCGCAACGATTCGAGCTTTTCATCGACCACCATGGTGCCGATGCCGTCGTGAACATAAATCTCAAGCAGCAGCGAGCCATCGACCGCGAACGGCAGGATGTGGCTGCGCTCGACGCCGGCCTTGCAAGCCTTCACGCAGTGCTGCAGGTAAAACGCGGTGTCGGTCGGGCGCTCGCCGGTTGTCAAAGAGGCCAGCAGCTTCTCGGCTGCAGCCAGTGGCAGTTCGGTGTCAATCGGGTTGTCCTCGCTCTCGGGCTGATCGGGGATCACGCGGATGCCAGGCACTTCAGTCAGAAAAATCAGCTTGTCGGCCTGCATCGCAATTGCGACCGAGGTGGCCACTTCTTCCATCGTCAAATTAAAGGCTTCGCCAGTCGGTGAAAAACCAAACGGCGACAGCAACACCATCGCGCCGAAGTCAAGGGTGTGCGTGATGGCTGCCACATCGACCTTGCGCACCATGCCCGAATGCATGAAATCGACCCCGTCGAGAATGCCGACCGGCCGCGCGGTGATGAAGTTGCCCGAGATGACGCGAATGGTCGAGCCCGCCATTGGCGTGTTGGGCAGGCCCTGGCTGAAGGCGGCTTCGATCTCATAGCGCAGCTGGCCTGCGGCTTCCTGGGCGCAGTCGAGCGCAATCTCGTCGGTGATGCGCATACCGTGCGAATATTTCTCCGCGTGGCCCTTGGCCTTGAGCTGCTCGTTGACCTGCGGCCTGAAGCCATGCACCAGCACCACCTTCACGCCCATGCTCTGGATGAGCGCGAGGTCTTGCGCAATGTGCGCCAGCTTGCCAGCGGCTATCGCCTCACCGGCGATGCCGACGACGAAGGTCTTGCCGCGATGCATGTGGATATACGGCGCGACCGAGCGGAACCAGGGCACGAAGGTGAAATTGAAAACGGTGGACATGGTGTGGTGCGTGTGGGTAGCGCAGGTGATTTGCCGGGCGGTTTGAAGTTTAAGGGAGGTCGAGTGTCTGGACCTTCGTCGTTATTGGAAAGAGTTCTCCCTCTCCCGCCAGCGGGAGAGGGAAGAAGCGCGAACCAGCAAGCGGAGCGCTTCGATGCTGCCGCTTGATAATCAAACGCCACCCTGCCTGCCATTTCTACGCGCGCCATGCGCCCCTACGCCCCATCTTTCCGAGCGTCTCTTCTTGTCCCAACTCCCCATCACCTTTCCCGAATCGCTGCCAGTATCAGCCCGCCGCGATGAAATTGCAGCAGCCATTGCGGCGAACCAGGTGGTTATCGTCTGCGGTGAAACCGGCTCTGGCAAAACCACGCAACTGCCCAAGATTTTGCTGGCTTTGGGGCGCGGCAAGCTCAACTACCCTCCGGGGCAGGGCAGGCTGATCGGCCACACGCAGCCGCGCCGTATTGCGGCATCAAGCGTGGCCAAACGCATCGCCGAAGAGCTGAAAACGCCGCTGGGCGAGGTGGTCGGCTACAAGGTTCGGTTTCAGGACCGGCTCAGCCGGGACGCCTCGGTCAAACTGATGACCGACGGGATTTTGCTGGCTGAAACGCAGACTGACCCGCTGCTCAAAGCCTACGACACCATCATCATCGACGAGGCGCACGAGCGCAGCCTGAACATCGATTTT
>JANOOO010000483.1:0-6698 GCA_031421375.1 Polaromonas sp. | reverse complement strand
GTAAAAAAAAGCGGCCAGGGCCGCTTTTTTTTGCTGCGGCCAGCCGCAAGTTCCGGACTTATTCGACCTTCGCTTTCTTGCGCAGGTCTTCCTGGAAGGCCGCGAGCTTTTGCTGCTTCATCTGCTCGGCGATTTGCGGTTTGACTTCTTCAAACTTCGGCAGCTGTGCCTCGCGTGTGTCATCGACGCGAATGACGTGGTAGCCGAACTGCGTCTTCACCGGCGTCTCGGTGGTTTGGCCTTTGGTCAGCTTTTGCATGGCCTCGCTGAACTCGGGCACATAGCTCGACGGGTTGGCCCAGTCGAGGTCGCCGCCCTTGGCACCGGAGCCCGCGTCTTTCGATTGCTTTTTGGCAATTTCATCGAATTTGCCGCCTTTTTTCAGGCTGGCGATGATGGCTTTGGCCTCCGCTTCTTTCTCGACCAGGATGTGCCGGGCCTTGATTTCCTTGCCGCCGCTGGTCGCTGCAAACTTGTCGTACTCGGCCTTCAGGTCGGCGTCGGTGACCGGGTTTTTCTTTTGGAAG
The DNA here is from genome assembly GCA_031421375.1 of Polaromonas sp. Lineage (GTDB taxonomy): Bacteria > Pseudomonadota > Gammaproteobacteria > Burkholderiales > Burkholderiaceae_C > Polaromonas. The sequence goes on along the minus strand of JANOOO010000483.1, from coordinate 6,171 downwards.
TCATCGCGCAGCGCGTTAATCAGAATGATCTGGCGCGCCAGCTCCATCTGCGTCTTGAAGTCGTCGCTGGCGGCGATGCCCTGCTTCTCGGCCTCCTGCATGAAGACTTCGCGTGCAATGACTTCTTCGCGAAGCTGGGTTTCCATCTCGGGCGTGACGGGCCGACCGGATTTGGTGACCTGCTGGGCCAGCATGTCGAGGCGCGTCTTGGGCACCGGCTTGCCATTGACGATGGCGACGTTTTGCGCCAGCGCGGCGGCTGAAGCCAGGGTCAGCACGGCAGCGAGCAGCGCCGATTTCTGGAAATTGCGTTTCATGTGTGAGTAGTCCTTTGGATGGGGCAAAACTGCCCGAAGAATCCTGTGGCCGTTGATGAATGAAGGCGGGTGCAGCGGGCTAATTGACCCGGGCCTGCAGCGATGGCCGACGTCGGCACGTCAGGGAGTGTGAAGAATTTCAATGGCCAGCGCATGCAAGCCCTGGTCAATGAAAAGCTGCAAAGAATCATACACAAGGCGATGCTGCTGCACACGTGTGCGGCCGGCAAAAACCGGGCTGGCAATGCGGATACGGAAGTGCGTGCCGAAGCCCTCGGCGTTGGCGCCGGCATGCCCGGCATGCGCCGCGCTTTCATCGATTACTTCGAGCTGCGTGGGCTGCAAACTGAGGCGCAGTGCCTGCTCCAGATCGGCGCGCCGAATGGGTAGGGCGGCGTTCATGATGCGCTGCCGGTTTTGAGGTGCTTGTTAAGGTAGATCGCTTGCAGCAACACGAACACCAGCATCAATCCCAGGCCGCCAAACAGCTTGAAGTTGACCCAGGTCGCTGTGTCAAACGTAAAGGCGACCCAGAGGTTCAAAAACCCCATCACGGTGAAAAACGCTACCCAGCTGAAATTGACGACGCGCCAGGTGGCCTCGGGCAGTGACATCTGCGCGCCCATTAGCGACTTGATGCCGTTTTTCTTGAAGACGAGCTCGCCAATCAGCAGCGCCGCGCCCATCACCCAATAAAGCACCGTCGGCTTCCACTTGATGAAACTCTCGCTGTGAAAGTAGATCGTAGCCCCGCCAAGCACTGTGACCAGGCCCAGGCTGACCCACAGCATGGTGTCGATCTTTTGGCCCCTGAGCCTGAGCCACGTGATTTGTGCAAAGGTCGCAAAGATCACCACCACCGTCGCCAGCAGAACTGGCGCCTCAGTCTGTCCGACGACTCCGCCGGCAACCATAAAACCCAGCCATTCGGTGGCTGTGGCGGCAGCCCAGTCCTTGTGACCCTCGGCGTACTTGAACATGCCGAAAAACAGCGCGATGGGAAGGAAATCAAAGAGAATTTTCATGCGGGGATTATGGCTGGGGTGGGTGGCGAAGGATGCGGGGAGCCCTGTCTTGCAGACCGCAGGCCGGGCTCCCCCGGAGGGAGAGGGAGTAAGTCAGGGCAGGGAGCGCACGCACAGTGCGCGACGAGGTGCCGTCCCATTCCAGCAGGGGCCGCGAGACTGGCTCCGCCAGACCGCAGGCGCAGCAGCCCCCTCGGGGGGCAGCGAACCACACGAAGTGGGGAGCGTGGGGGCTCATCTAGGCTTGAAATCCAGCGAAGCCGAATTCATGCAGTAACGCAGCCCGGTCTCCGTCGGGCCGTCGGGGAAAACATGGCCCAGATGCGCGCCGCATTGCGCGCAAACGGTTTCGGTACGGGTCATGCCGTGGGCGCGGTCCACAAGTTCTTCAATGGCCCCGGGGCGCACCTCTTGCGAAAAACTCGGCCAGCCGCAGCCGGCGTCAAACTTGGTCGATGAGTCGAACAGCTCGGCTCCGCAGCAGATGCACTGGTAGGTGCCGTCGGCGCGGTTGCGGTCGTACTTGCCGGTGTGGGGGCGCTCGGTGGCGGCGTGGCGCGTGACTTCAAAGGCCATCGATTCGGCCCCTTTTTCTTTAAGTAGCGCTTTCCATTCGGTGTCGGTTTTCTGGATCCTGGTGGTCATGGATTCTCCATTTCGATGTCGGGTTACGAGCTGCAACTGATTTCAATTGATGCGGCCCAGTCGGGCGGGAAGCCAGCGAGGTCTTCATGCGCGGGATGCTCCTCAAATGGGGCCTGAAGCACGGTCAGCAAGCGTTCGACTCCGGAAAAGTCTTTCTCCTTCGCGGCACGGATGGCCTGCTCACCCAGATGGTTGCGCAGCACGTATTTTGGATTGTTTTTAAGCATCATTTCGGCCCGAAGCTCCCTATCGACAGGCGCAACGCGCTCCGAATAACGTAGCGCCCAAGCATCAAATGACTGCCGGTCGAAGAACAAATCGCGCACCGGCTCATGGCCGCTTTGCGGTGTGAAGATACACAGCCTGCGCCAGAAAATTGTGAAGTCCACTTTATTGACGGCCAGCAGCCTGAACAGCTCATCGATCAGCCCCGGGTCATCGGCGTGTTCGTCGGGAAGCCCTAGTTTGGCGCGCACTCTGGCCTGTAGTGCTGCCGGGAAGACTGACTTGTATGACTCCAGCGCGGCCAGCGCCCGCTCCTGGTCTTCGATCAACGGCAGCAGCGCCTGACCGAGGCAAAAGAGGTTCCAGTAAGCCATGTTGGGCTGCCGGTTGTAGGCGTAGCGGCCTTCGCTGTCGGAATGGTTGCAGATGTGGCCGGGAACGAAGGCGTCGAGAAACTGGAACGGGCCATAGTCGAGTGTCAAACCCAGGATGCTCATGTTGTCGGTGTTCATCACGCCGTGGCAAAAGCCGACGGCCTGCCACGCGGCCATCAGGTGCGCGGTGCGTTCGCTGACGGCTTGCAACAGTGCGGCGTAAGGGTTGCTTTTGGCGCGGCAGTCGGCGTAGAAGTTGTCGATCACAAAGTCGGCTAATAGCTTGAGCTCGGCGGGCTGGTCGGTGTAGCTGAAATGCTCGAAATGACCAAAGCGGATGAAGCTGGGCGCGGTGCGCGTCACCACTGCAGCCGTCTCGATTTCTTCGCGCCGCACTTTGGCGTCGGATGCCGTGATGCACAGCGCCCGCGTGGTCGGAATGCCCAGCCCGTGCATGGCTTCGGAGCATAAATACTCGCGAATCGAACTACGAAGCACGGCACGGCCATCACCCATGCGCGAATACGGTGTGCGGCCTGCGCCTTTGAGCTGCAGCTCGATACCGCCGAGGGGTGTCGCGATTTCACCTAGCAGCAAAGCCCGGCCATCGCCCAGCTGCCCGGCCCACTGCCCGAACTGATGGCCGCTGTACACGCTGGCCAATGGGTCAGAGCCGGGCAGGCGCGTATTTCCCGTGAATGCTTCGAGCGCCGCCAGCGAGGCGAGGAAGCCGTCGTCAAGCCCGAACTCGCGCGCCAGGGCGTGGTTGCGGCTGACCCACATCGGGTCGGGGAGTGGCTGCGCCTGAACGCGTGTGTAGAAACGCTCGCCGAGCGCCGCAAAGCGGTTTTGCCAAATCATCTCAAGGCGCGGAGCTTCAATCTGGCGCCGCGTTGCAGGGGTCAGCGGCGGAGTTTCGGAAATTGGGGACGGAGAAAATTTCATCGCCAAATTGTCTCGCACCCGGTTTGGGCCTACACGTTCACGGGCAATCCCGCATGGCGCAGACGTGGGCATGCGGCATCATTCAAGCGTTTATTTATCCAGAGGATTTTTCCATGCTTGGCTTGATGCAAAACCAGCCCTTGTTGATCTCCGGCCTGATCGAGTTCGCCGAGCGCCATCATGGCGACGCCGAAATCGTTTCGCGCCGCGTTGAAGGCGACATTCACCGCTACACCTACAAAGACTCGGCGCGTCGCGCGCGGCAGGTGGCCAATGGGCTTGACGCGTTTGGTCTGGCTTTCAGCGACCGTGTTGCCACGCTGGCCTGGAACGGTTACCGGCACTTCGAGCTGTACTACGGCGTCAGCGGCTCGGGCCGGGTGCTGCACACCGTCAACCCCCGTTTGCACCCGGACCAAATTGCCTGGATCGCCAACCATGCCGAGGACCAGGTGCTGTGTTTTGACCTGACTTTCTTGCCTCTGGTGCAGGCGGTGCAAGGCAAATGCAGCACCATCAAGCACTTTATCGCGCTGTGCGACGCTGACAAGCTGCCGGCCGATACCGGCATCGCGGGGCTGCAGAGTTATGAAGCGTGGATTGGCGCGCAATCGGATGACTACGACTGGCCCAGCTTTGACGAAAACACCGCGTCCAGCCTTTGCTACACCAGCGGCACCACCGGCAGCCCCAAAGCAGCGCTCTACAGCCACCGCTCCAGCACGCTGCATGCTTATGCCGCAGCCTTGCCCGACGTCATGTCGATTTCGGCGCGCGACGCTATTCTGCCCGTCGTGCCGATGTTCCATGTCAATGCCTGGGGCATTCCGTATTCAGCTGCGCTAACCGGCGCGAAGCTGGTTTTTCCCGGCCCGGCGCTTGACGGCAAATCAATCTACGAGTTGATCGAATCCGAAAAAGTGACCTACGCAGCCGGTGTGCCCACGGTGTGGCAAATGCTGCTTGGCCACATGAAACCGGGCGGGCTGAAGTTCTCGACGCTGCGCCGCACCGTCATTGGCGGCTCGGCCTGCCCGCCTGCCATGATTCATGCCTTTAATGAGGACTACGGCGTCGAGGTGCTGCACGCCTGGGGCATGACCGAGATGAGCCCGCTGGGCACGCTGTGTACCTTGAAGAACAAACACGACGCGCTCCCGCCTGACGAGAAAATGCGCATCCGGCTCAAACAGGGGCGGGCGATTTACGGTGTCGATATGAAGATCGTCGATGCGGAAGGTGCCACGCTGCCCTGGGACGGAAAAACCTTTGGCGACCTGCACGTCAAGGGGCCGTGGGTTGTGCGCAGTTACTTCAGGGACGAAGGTGGCGACCCCTTGATCGATGGCTGGTTTCCAACCGGCGATGTCGGCACTATCGACGCCGACGGCTACCTGCAGATCACCGACCGCAGCAAGGATGTCATCAAGTCGGGTGGCGAGTGGATCAGCTCCATCGACGTTGAAAACATCGCGGTGGCGCACCCGGCCGTGGCGATGGCCGCATGTATCGGCATGGCACACCCGAAGTGGGACGAGCGGCCGATTGTTGTGGTGGTCAAGCGAGTTGGCATGGACCTGACGCGTGAAGAACTTCTGCGCTTTTATGACGGCAAGATCGCCAAATGGCAGGTGCCCGACGACGTGGTTTTTGTCGAGGCGATTCCCATCGGTGCGACTGGAAAGATGCTGAAGACCCGGCTGCGCGAGATGCTGCGCGACTACAAGCTGCCGTCGGCGTGAGCGCCTTTCTGGCATCATGCGGCACCGTCAAAAGCCAGGCGATGACTGCCGTGCTGCGCTTGAGTTGCTGCATCGGCAGAGCGATGATGCACCTGAAACGCGGGCATTCCCTGATTCGGAAAGCCCGTCTTTCCCTATACGCTAGTTGCTTAACTTAAGGAATTCCCCTCATGCCATTTGCTATTAAAAAGCTAGCTGCTTGCGTCCTGATTGCTTGCACAGGAGCGGCATTTGCCCAAAAAGGTGAGACGGTCAAGATCGCTTTCATCGACCCCTTATCTGGCCCATTCGCCAATGTGGGACAGAACCAACTCAAGAGCTGGCAATTTGTCGCCGACCGCATGAGCGGTGCCAAAAACCCGGCTGGCGTGAAGTTCGAGATCACCGGCTTCGACAACAAGGGCTCGCCGCAGGAAAGCCTTAATTCGCTGAAGGCCGCCATCGACCAGGGATTTCGTTATGTGACGCAGGGCAATGGCTCGGGCGCGGCACTGGCCATCTCTGACGCGGTGAGCAAGCACAACGCCCGCAACCCCGGCAAGGAAGTCTTGTTTCTTAACTATGCGGCTGTTGACCCGGCGCTGACCAACGAGAAATGCGACTACTGGCACTTCCGGCTCGACGCCGACACCAGCATGAAGATGGAGGCGCTGACCACATTCATGAAGGACCAGCCGAAAATCAAAAACGTTTATCTGCTCAACCAGAATTATTCACACGGCCAGCAGGTTGCGAAGTTTTTCAAGGACCGCATTGCGAGCAAGCGTCCCGACGTGAAAATCGTCGGTGAAGACCTGCACCCGCTCGGGCAGGTGAAAGACTTTGCCCCCTACGTCGCCAAGATCAAGCAGGCCGGTGCCGACACCATCGTCACCGGTAACTGGGGCGCCGACCTGAC
>JANOOO010000482.1:0-2131 GCA_031421375.1 Polaromonas sp. | reverse complement strand
GCAGCGCGCCGTCGGCAATGCCTTCGACGCCCTTTTCACGGACGGTCGCAATGCGCGTCTGCCACATGGCGCGCGCCGCGTCGTCATACCAGCTCGCTGAATTGGCAATGACGATGCTGCTGACGCTGCCCGGATGATTCGCCGCCAGCGATTGCGCAACCATGCCGCCCATGCTCAGGCCGACAAAATGCACCGGCCCATCGGCCTCGGCGGCAATCAGATCGGCGGCGTCGTTGGCGAGCATCGCGAGGCTGTACGGGCCGGCCGGCACGTCGGATTTCCCGTGACCGCGGTGGTCATAGCGCAGCACGGTGTAGTCGGCCTTGAGCAGCGCGGCGACCTCGTCCCACATGCTCAAGCTGCAGCCGAGCGCGTGGCTTAAAACAATCGTGGGGCCAGCGCCCTCTTTGACCCAATTTAATTTCGGCTTGGCCATGATGGAATGCGTCCGGTTGGTGGTTCGCAGGGCGGCGCAAACCGTATGGAGAAAGTTTACTTCGCGCTCAATTTATAAGCTGGCACTGAAGCAGACGGCAATCAATCGGGACGGGCGATCAGGCCCTTCTCCTGCAGGATGGCCCCGGCCACCGAGAACGCGTGATTGGCCGCCGGCACCCCGCAATAAATGGCGGCTTGCATGATGACTTCCTTGATGTCGTCGGGCGTCAAGCGCGACTCAGTCGGGCCGTCAAGCGCGGCGCGCACGTGCAGCGCAAATTCTTCGTAAGACTTCAGCGCGATCATCGTGGACAGCACCATCAGCCGCCGCGCCCTGTCGCCGAGTGCCGGTCGGCCCCATACCTCGTGCCAGGCGTAGCGCGTGATGAGCGCCTGAAATTCGCCATTGAAGTCGTTAACCCTGGCAAGCGACTGATCGACCCAGACGTCGCCCAGCACGCGCCTGCGGTTAATCATGCCGCTGGCGTAGTTGTCGGCGTCGGTTGTGTTTGTGTTGTTCGTGTTGTTCGTGTTGCTCATGCTGCTTCCTTCATGGGTTAAGTTTTTCTGCGATCAATCTATTGATGCATCCGAGATTCATGGCGCCAACCCGTTCGGGCTGAGCTTGCCCTAAGCCCCTCGGCAAGCCCAGGGCGAACGGTAGCGAGGCATTGTCGTGATTTATGGCGGACCCAATGGTTCGCGCAGCGCGTTCTTCAAGCCCGCAACATGCCCGCGCCCAAGAATTGCGGGGCATGCAGCACAATGATCTTCAATGCGTACCCGCCATTTCGCCCAGCTCGTCGGCCTGTCGGCCATGTGGGGTGCCTCGTTTCCGCTGGTGCGCATTGCCAGCCCCGAACTCGGGCCATGGGTGGTGGCTGCCGCCCGCTGTGTGCTGGCCTCGCTGGTGCTGGGTCTGCTGATGCACCTGCTGCGCCAGCGCTGGCCGACGCGCCGCGACTGGCCGGCTTTGGCCGCGCTGAGCCTCGCCAGCGTCGTGACGCCTTTCGTGCTCTTCAACTGGGCCGCCCTGTCGCTGCCTGCGGGCTATTCGGCGGTTCTCAACGCGACGGCGCCGCTGTTTGGCCTCCTGGGTGCAGTGCTGGCACGCGAAGAACGCCTGACCGGACGCCGACTTGCCGGCTGCGCGGCCGGCTTTGTCGGGGTGGCGCTGCTGGTCAGGCTGGGGCCGGTCGCCGTGACGCCGGCCGTCATCTGGGCCGCGCTGGCGTGCCTGGTGGCGTCGGCAAGCTATGGCTTCAGCGCGACGTACATGAAGCGGGCCGGCCTACGGCATTCACCGCTTGTCGCCGCAGCCACCGTGCATGTGGCAGGCTCGCTGATCTTGCTGCCACCGGCCGCTTTCGCAGCCCCGGCGATGGTTGTGTCAACCGGCGCACTGCTGGCGGTCGCCATGCTGGGCTTCGTCACCTCGGGCGTCATGTACTGGGTCAGCCTGCGGCTGATGCGCGAGATTCCGGCCAGCGCCGCGTCCTCGGCCGCTTTCATGATTCCGCTGTTTGGTGTGACCTGGGGTGCGCTGTTTTTGGGTGAGCCGGTGACTGCCAGCATGCTGCCCGGCGGCCTGCTGATTTTGCTGGCGATGATTTTGGTGACGGGCTTCAACCCATTTCGTGCTGCACCGCCGGAGCCTTGAGCGCGTTGGTTCAGAAGGCAATGCTTCCGGCAT
>JANOOO010000481.1:0-3725 GCA_031421375.1 Polaromonas sp. | reverse complement strand
AGCATGAAGCTGGAAACGAAATCTTTGACTGAACTTGCGGCTGACGACATGGCTTATTTCCAGATGTTGTAGGGCGTCTGCATCCAGGCCGCCACGACGACCAGCCAGACCAGCGTGACGGGGATAAATATCTTCCAGCCCAGGCGCATGATCTGGTCGTAGCGAAAGCGCGGGAAGGTGGCGCGCACCCACAAAAACAGCGTGACCACAACAAACGTTTTGAGCCCGAGCCAGATCCAGCCCGGAACCCAATTAAACAGCGCGTGATCGAAAGGCGAGAGCCAGCCTCCGAGAAACAGAATCACGCACAGCACCGACACCAGCAGCATGTTGGCGTACTCGGCGAGGAAGAACATCGCGAAAGCCATGCCCGAGTACTCGACCATGTGGCCGGCGACGATTTCCGATTCACCCTCGACCACATCGAAGGGGTGGCGATTGGTTTCAGCCAGACCCGAGATGAAATACACAACGAAAATGGGCAACAGGGGAAGCCAGTTCCATGAAAGAAAGTTCCAGCCCTGACTGGCGGCCATGCCTTGAGCTTGCCCCATCACGATGTCGGTCATGTTCAAGCTGGCCGACACCATCAACACGACGACGAAGCAAAATCCCATTGCGATTTCATAGCTGACCATCTGCGCCGACGCGCGCATGGCACCCAGAAACGCATATTTTGAGTTGGATGCCCAGCCGGCAATGATCACGCCGTACACCTCCAGCGAGGTGATCGCCATCAAAAACAGCAAGCCTGCATTGACGTTAGCCAAGGCCACATCCGGGCCAAACGGAATAACCACCCACGCGGCAAGCGCCGGCATGATGGTCATGACCGGACCGAGCACAAACAGGCCCTTGCTCGCCGCCGTCGGGATGATGATTTCCTTGGTCAGCAGCTTGAGCGCGTCGGCAATCGGCTGCAGCAGACCAAACGGGCCCACGCGGTTCGGGCCCAAGCGGATCTGTGTGAAGCCGATGGCCTTGCGCTCCCACAGCGTCAGGTAGGCAACGCAACCCATCAGCGGCAGCAGCACCGCCACAATTTTGATCAGCGTCCAGAGCACAGGCCAGACGGTGGCAGGCCAAATGCCACCCATCAGTCCCTGGCCGAAACCGTAAAAAGTGTCGATCATGCGGCGACTTCCTCTTGCGGTGAAGCCAGGCAGGCATCGCGGGTCAGTTGCAAAGAGGTCGCCCGGCGAACCAGCCCATCGAGCTGATAAATGCTGGCCACGACTGGCACGCCTGCAATTCCAGCGGCGGGCGTCATCGCGGCCTGCGATGCGTTGCTCAACAGCCTGGCGCTGACGTGGCCGTCGGTGATGCCCGGCACCTTGGCCAGCACATCTTGTGAAGACTCGAAATCAAAGCCCGGCAACTTGAACAGGTTGGCCAGCACCCGCAGTACTTTCCAGGCCGGTCGCGCCTCACCCAGCGGCTTGACCACCGCGTGGAAACTTTGCACGCGACCTTCGGCATTGACGAAGGTGCCCGGCGTTTCGGTGAAGGGCGCAATTGGCAGCAGCACGTCGCTAAAGCGCAGGTTGGCCTTGAACGGGCTCAAGGTCACGACCATTTGCACCGGGTTGATGCGCGCTGCAGCTTCGCTGCCCGCGAACGAGTCGAACTCAGGCTCGTTATTGAGCAGAAAAAGTGCCTTCAGCGCACCGCTGCCGTCGAGCATCTGTGCGGCATTCAGGCCACCTGCGCCTGGCTGCGCATTGACCAGCTGCGCGCCGACCGTGTTGGCCGCTTCAGTGAGGTAGCCGACGCTGGCACCGGTTTGCTCGCCTATCCAATTGGCGAGCGCCAACAGGCTGGATGCATGGGCGTGGTGCGCAGCCGCGTTGCCCAGCAGGATAGCCTTGCGCTCACCGGCAAGCAGCGACTGGGCCATGGCCGAAGCAGCTTCGGACACCTCGCCCGCCACCGGAGCGACCACGCTTTTAAGCTGCGCGACGGCCACTGCAACAGCGCTTAGCGCCTGCAACCAGTCGCTCGCCGACACCCGCAGTGCGTGCGCCAGCGGCATGGCCCAGGCGTCATCGGTGGGCAGTTCACGCCTTGCGGCGATCACGCTGACGGCGCAGCCTGTGCGCGTCGCCTGGCGGATTCGCTGTGCGAAAAGCGGGTGATCCTTACGCAGATTCGAGCCGATGATCAGCGCACCCTGCAACTGCGTCAGCGAAGCAATAGAGGTACCCAGCCAGCGCACGCCACCATGCTGAGAGAAGTCAGCGTGACGCAAACGCGAGTCGATGTTCTCGCTGCCCAAGCCGCGCATCAAGCCACCGGCGAGGTAAAGCTCTTCCAGCGTGCTGTGCGGGCTCGCGAGCAAGCCGATGCTCTTGGCTCCGTGCTCGGCCTTGATCTGCTTCAAGCCGTTAGCGATGTACTCAAGCGCCGTCTGCCAATCGACTTTTTTCCATTCACCGCCCTGCTTGATCAAGGGGCTTTGCAAACGCTCGGGGCTGTTGAGTGCCTCGTAGGAGAAGCGGTCGCGGTCGGCGATCCAGCATTCGTTGACGCTCTCGTTTTCGAGTGGCACGACACGCATCACGCGGTTGCTTTTGACCTGCACGATCAGGTTGCTGCCGACGCCGTCGTGCGGGCTGATCGACTTGCGGCGCGACAGCTCCCATGTTCGGGCGCTGTAGCGAAAAGGTTTGCTGGTCAGCGCGCCGACCGGGCAAAGGTCAATCATGTTGCCGGAAAGCTCCGAGTCCACCGACATGCCGACAAAGGTCTCGATCTCGGCGTGCTCACCGCGATGCGACATGCCGAACTCCATCACGCCGGCGACTTCCTGGCCGAAGCGTACGCAGCGCGTGCAGTGAATGCAGCGGCTCATCTCTTCCATCGAGATCAGCGGGCCGACATCCTTGTGGAAGACCACGCGTTTTTCTTCTTCGTAGCGCGAGCCGCTGCTTCCATACCCAACGGCCAGGTCCTGCAACTGGCACTCGCCGCCCTGGTCACAAATCGGGCAATCCAGCGGGTGATTGATGAGCAGAAACTCCATCACCCCTTTTTGCGCCTTGATGGCCTTATCGGACTTGGTATGAACAATCATGCCCTGCGTGACCGGCGTGGCGCAGGCCGGCATCGGCTTGGGTGCCTTCTCAATATCGACCAGGCACATGCGGCAGTTGGCCGCGATGCTGAGCTTCTTGTGATAACAAAAATGCGGAATGTAGGTGCCGACTTTTTCAGCCGCGTGCATCACGGTGCTGCCCTCAAGAACGGCGACTTTCCGACCGTCGAGTTCGATTTCGATCATGAGGTTAGGCGCTCCGCACTTCTGTGACTCGTTCCCGCTGGGCGTGGGCTGGGGCGGTGGCGACGCCTGCGGAAGCCGCCGGAATCATCGCCTCGAACTCATGCCTGAAATGCTTGATCATCGCGCGCACCGGCATCGCCGCCGCATCACCGAGCGCACAAATTGTGCGGCCCTGAATGTTGTCGGCAACCGAGTTGAGCAAGTCCAGATCGGTCTGCTTGCCCTGCCCGCGGTGTATGCGGTCCACCATGCGCCAGAGCCAGCCAGTGCCTTCACGGCAGGGCGTGCATTGCCCGCAGGACTCGTGCATGTAAAAGTAAGACAGGCGTTTGAGCGACTCGACCATGCAGCGCGAATCGTCCATCACGATCACCGCGCCTGAACCCAGCATGGAGCCCGCCTTCGCAATCGAGTCATAGTCCATCGTGCATTCCATCATGATGGA
>JANOOO010000480.1:0-4985 GCA_031421375.1 Polaromonas sp. | reverse complement strand
AACCTGATGAAGCTGCAGCCGCGCAGTGAGCATCCCCATGGTTTGAGCGACCCCGAGTTCGACCTGCTTTTCACGACAGACAAGCCGATCATCTTTGCCTTTCACGGCTATCCGATGCTGATTCACCGCTTGACGTATCGGCGCACCAACCACCACAACCTGCATGTGCGCGGCTACAAGGAAGAAGGGACCACGACCACGCCGTTCGACATGGTCGTTCTCAATGACCTCGACCGCTTTCACCTTGTCGCTGCCGTTATCGACCGCGTGCCCACGCTCGGTCCACGCGCCGCCTATGTCCAGAAAGAGATTCAGGGCAAGCTGCTGGAGCACAAGGCCTATATCGATCATTACGGAGAAGACATGCCGGAGATCCGTGACTGGAAATGGGGCGCCGTCTTGCGCTCAACGAAACTGTGAAACCTCGATGCTCTTGCGGCGTTCCTTGCCCCCTCTCCCTTTGGGAGAGGGCGGGGTGAGGGCTCCCCATGTCGGTTTTCAAAAATCGGACCTTGATTTCCCACCCTCACCCTAACCCTCTCCCGCCAGCGGTAGAGGGACATAACAGCCGACGCTTCCAAGTTAGCGCTTATGCCCCGGAAGGGGAAGAGGTAAAACGGGGAAGACTTCAACCTATTGGGAATTTCAGCTTATGAGCATCCGCAACCTTCATCGCCTGCTGGAGCCGAAGTCCATCGTTGTCGTCGGCGCGTCGAACCGCGTCGGCAGCGTGGGTGCCACCGTGTGGCGCAACCTGCGTGCAGGCTCGTTTGCGGGGCCGGTGTTCGCGGTCAATCCGAAGTACCCCACGCTAGACGGCCAGCCGGCTTTCGCCCGCGTGGCTGACCTGCCGCATGCGCCCGATCTTGCCGTGCTGTGTACGCCACCCGCCACCGTGCCCGGCCTGATCGCCGAACTCGGGAGGCTCGGCACGCGCGCCGCCATCGTGGTGACGGCAGGGCTCGACGCTACGCAAAAGCAGGCCATGCTGGATGCCGCCCGGCCGCATCTGCTGCGCATCCTCGGCTCGAACTGCCTTGGCCTGCTCAGCCCGCATCTCGGCGTGAACGCCAGCTTCGCGCACACCGACGCACTGGCTGGTGAGGTCGCTTTCATCTCGCAGTCGGGCGCGCTGGTCACCGCCGTGCTTGACTGGGCCAAGTCCCGGCGCATCGGCTTCTCGCACATGATCTCCCTCGGCGAAAGCGCCGATGTCGATTTTGGCGACCTGCTCGACCACCTGGCCAGCGATGGCCGCACGCGCTCCATCCTGCTGTACACCGAGTCGATCAAGGCTCCGCACAAGTTCATGTCGGCAGCGCGGGCTGCGGCACGCAACAAGCCGGTGATCGTCGTCAAGGCCGGCCGCGCCGGGCAGGGCATGCAGGCCGCTGCTTCGCACACCGGCGCGCTGGCGGGCTCTGACATTGTTTTCGACGCGGCCATTCGCCGCGCCGGCATGCTGCGGGTCGATACGCTGCAAGACCTGTTCATGGCCGCCGAAACACTCGCACGCTTTAGCCAGAACCGCGATGACGCCTTGACGCTGATGACCAACGGCGGCGGCGCTGGCGTGATGGCGGCTGATGCTGCGGCAGCGGCCGGCGTGGAATTGCATGAACTGAGTGCGGGCATGCTTGCTACGCTCAATGCGGTGCTGCCGCCCAACTGGTCGCATGCCAACCCCATCGACATCATTGGCGATGCGCCGGTGGCACGCTACACCGCCACGCTGCAGGCCCTGCTGGCTGAGCCGGCAAGCGGCGCGGTGCTGTTCATGCACGCGCCGACGGCCATCGTGCGCAGCGACGACATTGCCCGCGCCTGCGCGCCCCTTGTGCGCCAGTCGCCAGGCCGCGTGATGGCCTGCTGGCTCGGTGATACGGCGGTGCAGGACGCGCGGCGTATCTTCAGCGAGTCAGGCGTGGCCGACTACGCTACGCCTGAAGAGGCAGTGCGCGCATTTGCGATGCTGGCAACCTACCGCAGCAACCAGGCGCTGCTGCTCGAAGCACCTACAGCCAGCGAAAACGGCACGCCCGATGTGGCAAGCGCCCGCGCAACAATTGCGGCGGTTCTGGCCAGCGGGCGTGACATGCTCGATGAGATTGAAGCCAAAACGGTCTTGCGAGCTTACGGCATTCCAGTCGTGGAAACAGTTGCCGCCCTGCCAGCATTCGAGGCCGCAGCGCAGGCCGCAGCACGCATCGGCTACCCGGTGGCGCTCAAAATTCTGTCGCCCCAAATCAGCCACAAATCCGATGTCGGCGGCGTACACCTGAATTTGCGGGACGAGAAAGAACTTCAAGGCGCAGCCACGGCCATGCTGGCCCGCGTGCGCGAGCTTCGGCCCGACGCCACCCTCACCGGCTTCACCGTACAAACCATGGCGGTGCGCCCGATGGCGCAGGAGCTGATCGCCGGGGCCAGCATCGACCCGCTATTCGGCCCGGTGCTGCTGTTCGGCCAGGGCGGCACGGCAGTCGAGGTGCTGGCCGACCGTGCCATCGCGCTGCCGCCACTGAACCGCGTACTGGCGCGTGAAGTCATCGGCCGGACGCGGGTCGCCAAACTTCTGGCAGGCTACCGCGACCATCCGCCCGCCCGACTCGACGCGGTGTGCGATGTGCTGATGGCGATCTCGCAGATGCTCGCAGATTTGCCCGAGCTGGCCGAGCTCGACATCAACCCACTGCTGGCCGACCACAACGGCGTGATCGCGCTTGATGCGCGCATCCGTGTCACGTGCAAACCCGCAGCCGGGGCTGCGCGATTTGCCATCACGCCCTACCCGAGCGAGCTGATTGAGACCCTGCTGTGGCAGGGCGAGCCCATCACGCTGCGGCCCATTCGCCCTGAAGACGGCGCACAGCACCAGGCTTTTGTTGAAGGCTTGGAGCCGCAGGATTTGCGCATGCGATTTTTCAGTGTGCGGCGCGAAATGCCGAAGAACGAACTGGCACGATTAAGTCAAATCGACTATGCACGCGAGATGGCGTTCATTGCCGTGCGCGCCCTGCCCGGCGCCGGCGAAGAAACACTTGGCGTGGTGCGCGCCGTGATGGACCCGGACAACATCGAAGCCGAGTTCGCGATCATCGTGCGCTCGGATTTGAAGGGCACGGGGCTCGGCCATGCGCTGACCCGCAAGATGACCGCTTACCTCGCTGGCCGGGGTACACAGCGCCTGCTGGCCTACGTGCTGCAGGGCAACCACGCGATGCAGGAGCTGGCACGCTCGAACGGGTTCACGTTGCGCGCCGAGTTGTCAGACGGGGACACGCTGCACTATGAATTGGCCTTGCAGTGATCGAGCGAACGGTGGCGCGTCGATACAACTTTATCGCTGACCCGCAAGCACCAGTTGCACCAGTGGATGCAGTATTTTTTTCTGCGCAGCAATCGCATAGAAATGATCTTCAACGCCGTCACACAGGCCAATTTTTTTAACCTCATACCGCGCCACCAGCTCGTCATGACCCCACTGCGCAGCCGGGAAAACGCCCATGCCTGCGGAGGCAAACGTTTTGAGCAGAGCACTGTCTTCAAACTCGCCGACGATGTGCGGCTTGATGCCCAGACGCTCAAACCAGAGATCAAGCCGGGGACGCACGGCCGACTGCAAAGTTGGCAGCAGCACCGGCACCGTCGCCAGCGACTTCGGAAAGCCGCGCCTGGCCGATGCTCTCAGCGACGCGGGGGCATACCACGCCATCGGGGACGACCCCAGCGAATGGCTGTACACCTTGATGCTGGGGTTGGACGGTGCTGCGCGGTCGGCCAGCACCAGATCGAGCCGGTGCAGCGCAAGCTCGCCAAGCAGGTTTTCAAAGCGGTCTTCGTGACACAGCAGCCGCAGATGGGTGGCCTGCATGACCGGCTGCATCAACCGCCGCACCACCAGCTTGGGCAGCCCGTCCGAGATGCCAACCGTCAGGCGCACTGTGGGCGTACCCACGGCGTCACTGATCGCCGTGGGAAGTTGCTCACCCAGCTGAAAGATTTGATCGGCCTGCCGCAAGGTTGCAAGCCCGGCATCAGTCAAAGCCAGGCCCCGGCCAGCGGCCTTGAGAAGCGTGTGGCCCAGCGCGCGCTCAAGCTCGCGCACCTGCGTACTGATGGTTTGCACGGCCATGCCCAGCCGGTCAGCAGCGCGTGCCATGCCGCCTTCCTTGGCCACAACCCAGAAATAGTAGAGGTGACGGTAATTGAGGTCCTGGTTCATGGTCAGTTTTTTCGGAAGTGTTGATTCGTTATTTTCCGCTTTTTCAGAATCATTGACGCCATTATTCTCGACCTGTGCCCAGCCCGAAGTCAGCCCATAAGGAGATCTGCCATGCAAGTCATTTTTGCAACCAGTGATCCTGATGCCGTTCGTTACTCTCGACTGGCGGTGCGCCGCACATCCACGCGGATAAATCCGCGATCCACCAATATTTTTTAACAGGAGATCACCATGAAATGCCCCACCTGCCCCGATGTTTCGCTTGTCATGACCGAGCGCCAAAGCGTCGAGATTGATTACTGCCCGCAGTGCCGCGGCGTCTGGCTGGACCGAGGCGAGCTTGACAAGCTGATCGAGCGCGCAGCCGCGAACGAGCCACAGCGCCCGAACTCAAGCAACGATCGCTCGCAGCCACGATTTGAAGATTCAGATCAATACAGCGCCAGAGGGCATGACTCAGGAGGTCACCCCCGGCGTAAAAAATCATGGATGAGTGAAATTTTTGACTGAGCGTTCTCGAGTCATGCCCATGCCCATGCCCATTTCTCTTTGCACTTCCACCTCACCCACGAGCCGCCTCACCATGCGACCCTACCCAGACAACAGCCCCCAGGCCGCTGCGCGCATTGTGGCCATGGCCATGCTGGCCGATGACATACACGGCGTCGATGGCCGCGGACACGAAGGCGAATCGCGCGTCCTGGGTGCAGCGGTTGAGCATTGGGGTCTGCATCGCGAGATGCTCAAGGCCCCGCCATCC
>JANOOO010000479.1:0-2236 GCA_031421375.1 Polaromonas sp. | reverse complement strand
GGCAGGTTTCGGGCCTGAGCTGAGCGGCGCGCGAAGCGGGGCAACTGCTTTTTTCAGTGGCTTGACGGCTTTTGTCACTGCCTTTGTTGGGGCTTTGGGCTTCTTCACTGGCGCTTTCACAATATGTCTCCTCTGAAAACCGAATCCAGGCATCCAGCCTGGTTGCGTCCTGGCGAGCTTGCATCAACGCAAATCGCAATCAGGTCAATGGCAGACCATCCGCTGCCGGATCGACTGGTTTGTCTGCAGACTTCTTGCCTGACGCATCCCCAAAAGCGGATCAGCGTGCGCTTGCGCATGGGCTGCTTTATCTTTCAAAGCTTGCCGAGGCCACTGGCACCCGGCCCGGTATCGAAGTCGGCGCGCGATTGTAGCGGCTGGTTTTGCCGGGTTCGACAGCCCGGATGACATGTTGACAATTAAATACAAAGCTCGAACCCTCACGCCGCTGGCGGGGCAAGCCGCAGCCAGCGGCAGTTGGCCCACAGACTACCTCAAACCAGACATTGCTCCAGACCTTGCAGGAAAATATCTTTCGGCAAATCAATGCCGATGAAAACCATCTTGCTCGTCTTGGCTTCGTCGGCAGCCCAGGCAGGCCCGAGGTCGCTGCCCATCAACTGATGCACGCCCTGAAAAATCACCTTGCGGTCGGTGCCCTCCATGTTCAGCACGCCTTTGTAGCGCAGCATGCGTGGGCCGTAGATGTTGACGATGGCCCCCAAAAAATCTTCGAGCTTCGCCGGGCTGAAAGCTTTATCAGAGCGGAAAACAAAGCTTTTAACGTCATCGTCGTGGTGGTGGTGATGGCCGTGGTTTCCTTCGGGGGTCGCGTGCGAGGGATGCTTGCAATTCTCGCCATGCTCATGGTGGTCGTCATGGGCATGCTCGCCAGCGTGATCGTGCGACTCAACCGTCAGGAAAGCAGGGTCGATGTCGAGCTTGGTGTTGAGATTAAAGCCGCGCAGGTCAAACACGTCAGCCAGTGCCACCTCGCCGAAATGCACGGCTTTTTGCGGTGCGCGCGGATTCATGTGCCCAAGACGCCGACGTAACGCCGTCACGTCGTCGGCCGAGACCAGATCGGTTTTGCTAATGAATATCTGGTCGGCAAACCCGATCTGCCGCCGCGCTTCCTGACGATCGTCGAGCTGCTTCCAGGCATGCTTGGCATCAACCAGCGTCAAGATGGAGTCGAGCAAATACTGCTCGGCAATCTCCTCGTCCATGAAAAACGTCTGCGCGACAGGCCCCGGATCAGCCAGGCCGGTGGTTTCAATCACCACTCGCTCAAAGTCGAGCAGGCCCTTGCGCTTTTTCTCGGCCAGTAATTGCAGCGTTTCGCGCAAATCCTCGCGGATCGTGCAGCAAATGCAGCCATTGCTCATCTGGATGATGTTTTCGCTCTTGTCATTGACCAGAATTTCGTTGTCGATGTTCTCCTCGCCGAACTCGTTTTCAATAACCGCAATTTTTTGGCCGTGCGCCTCGGTCAGCACGCGCTTGAGAAGTGTGGTCTTTCCGGCTCCCAGAAAGCCGGTGAGGATGGTGACGGGGATCAAACTCATGGTGTGGGCCTGCATAATTTAGTTGAAGGAAAAAGCGAAGCCGGGCAAGTACCAGCGTCTGAGCAAGGCCGACGAGTCTAGCTGGCGATTCCGGTCTGAGTAGCTCAGGGCTTTCTGACCAAAATCAATCCCTTAAGGTACTCGCCCTCCGGGAACGCCACGGTCATCGGGTGGTCGGGCGTGGCGCCCAGGCGCTCGACGATGAATGCGTCCACCCCGGCGTCAGTGCCGCTGGAGGCCACAATTTTATGGAACAGGTCGGCGCTGATGCCGCCCGAGCACGAATAGGTGAACAGCACCCCGCCAGGCTCCAGGATCGACAGCGCCAACCGGTTGATGTCTTTGTAGGCGCGTGCGGCGCGCTCGGCGTGCGCCACTGTCGGGGCGAATTTGGGCGGGTCGAGCACGATGGCGTCGAAGGTCCGGCCGGCCTGTTTGAAGAGACGCAAGCTGGCGTTCACGTCGGCGTCAAGCCAGGTCGCACGCGCCGACTCAAAGCCATTGAGCGCGACGTTGGCCGCACCCATTGCCAATGCAGGAGCCGACGAGTCAATGGACAGCACTTCGGCAGCCCCGCCCGCCAACGCGGCGACCGTGAAGCCGCCGGTGTAGCAAAAGCAGTTCAGCACGCGCTCAAAGCGCCGGTGTCGGGCATAGGCCGCAAAGCG
>JANOOO010000478.1:0-2648 GCA_031421375.1 Polaromonas sp. | reverse complement strand
GGGAGCGGGGAGCCCTCACCCCGCCCTCTCCCGGAGGGAGAGGGCGTAAGACCGGAACGCAATCAAAACTCGGCAAGATGGTTGCGCCTTTCCCGTCGAGCAGGGGCCGCGGAACCGGCTTTGCCGGGCCGCAGGCGCAGCCCCCTCGGGGGGCAGGGCGCTACACGAAGTGAGCAACCGTGGGGGCCACATCACTGTGGCGGATCGCGGTACTCGACGTAGGCCCGACCGCGCACTTCCTGCGCCCACAACATGTAGGCTTCTTCAAACTTTTTCTCGCGCAGGGCACTGCGCGCGGCCTCGCGCTGCTCGCGAGAGCTGAGTTTGGCTTCGCGCCGCTCCAGCAACTGAATCAGATGCACCCCAAAGCGGCTGACGACCGGGTCGGACACCTGGTTGGGGGCCAGTGCGTTGAGTGCCTGTTCGAACTCGGGCACGAACATGCCGGGCGCGGACCAGCCCAGGTCGCCCCCGTCTTTCGCCGAGCCATCGCTGCTGTGCTCACGCGCGAGCGCAGCGAAATCAGCTTGGCCGGCTTCAACCCGGCGCTTGTACGAAATCAGCCGCTGCACGGCGGCCGCTTCGTTCTGCTGTGGCGTCAAGGTCAGCAGAATGTGGCGCGCCCGGCTTTGGGTGACGCTGGCATCGAGCCCGCCCGCCTGTTTCTTTTCAATGACTTTGAGCACATGGAAACCGGCCCCGCTGCGCAGCGGCCCGGCTATGCCGCCGACGGCGAGCTTTTGCGTGGCCTCGACGAACAGTGGCGGCAGGCGGTCCACCGTGCGCAGACCCATTTCGCCGCCTGTCGCGGCCGCAGACGGATCGGATGAAGTCTTTGCCAGTTCGGCGAAGGGCGTGCCGCTACGGGCGCGATCGGCCAGCTGCTGGGCGCGGGTCTGCAGCGTTGCCACTTGTTCGGCACTGGCGTTTTCCGGCACAGCCACGAGAATCTGGGCGAGGTTCAAGGCCAGCGGCGACGAGGCAGCGCCGCTCTGCTCGGCCAGCAGCTGGTCGATTTCCTGGTCGCTGACCTTGACGCGCGGCTCGACTTCGCGCTGGCGTAGCCGGCTGATCAGCAGCTCGTCGCGCAGATCGGACTCGAACTGGCTGTAGGGGATGTTGTCGGCCTTCAGGCGCTCGCGCAGCCCGTCGAGCGTGACTTGATTTTGCCGGGCCACGGCCTGCACGGCGGCATCAACGGCGTAACTGTCGGCGCGCACGCCGGACTCGCGCGCAAGCTGCAACTGGGTCTTGTCGATGATCAAACGATCAAGCACTTCTTTGGCCAATTCGGCGGGCGGGGGAATGGTGCCGCCCTGCTGCGCAAGCTGGCGCTGCACGCGCTGCAGCCGGGTGCGCACCTCGCTGTTGGTAATGGGCTCGGAGTTGACAACCGCGACGATGAAATCGGCTTGCTGAACGCGCGGCGGGACCGCCGAGAGCGATGGAGTGGAAGTGGGAGTGGGAGTGGGAGCCGGCGCAGCGGGCCGCCGCGGAATCTCGGGCATGCGCAGGCCACCCGCACTCGGTGGCCGGGGGCTTTGCGCCCAAGCCGTGGCGGCCCCCAACATCAGGGCCGCGCAAGCCGGAGCGATGCGCGTCAGCAGCATGGATGGAAAGCAGGAACGAAATTTAGTCATAAGTAGTGAAGCGACTCGGCGGCTCGATTTTCTCACGCAGGAACTGGTAGCGCGGAACGTTGGCCTTGAGCGTTTGCAGGGGACTCGATCCGAGTCGGGAAAAGCCGATGAGTTCAAGCTGGAACAGGATCTGGGTATTGGCCGCGCCCGATCCGGTAGCCAGAATATTGTTTTGCGATCGCTGCAAGACCACGCGGCCAATCCAGCAGCAACTCTCGTACTCGACGCCCAAAATGGTATCGACAAACTTCTTTTCAATCAGGCTGTAGTTGAGCCGGCCGACTGCGTAGTAGCGCCCCGGCCCCTGGCCCTGACCGGCACCCAGGTCACGGCCCTTGTCGCCCCACAGGTCGTTGATCGGCCACTGCCAGCCGACATCGAGGTTGTGACTGACGCCGCGCTGGCGGCGCAGCGCGGCACTGACGGTGCGGTAGTTGCCAGGGCTGTAGCGCGCACCGAACGAGGAGCGGTCGAACTGGCTGGTCTTTGGGTTGTACTGCACGGTGCTGCCAAATCGCCACCTCGGGTCCCAGTTGATGCTGGTGCCGACCAGGAAGTCGCTGAAACGGTCGAGGATGGGCTGGCCGCCGGGCAGCGTCACGCGCTGATCGGCAAAACGAATGCGCTGCGCGACCTCAAACCGCGCGGCCTCGGCCCCGGTGGCCGGGTCGAGCAGGCGGCTGGCTGTGCCCAGCGTCAGCAGGTTGGCGTCCGAGATGCGGTCGTCGCCGACGAAGGCGTTTTCGGTGAACACCGAGGCGAAGTTAAAGCTGTTCTCGCCCGAGTCGTAATTGGGCAGGCGGCTCTGGTCGCGGTACGGCGTGTACACATAAAAGGCGCGCGGCTCCAGCGTCTGCGTCAGGCTGCGGCCAAGCAGGCTGGTGCTGCGCTCGAACTGCAGGCCGGTGTCCAGGCTGAAGGTCGGAAGCACGCGTGACGCGCTGGCTGTGCCGTCGGGCAGCGGCGCCTCGTAGCGGTATTGCGTAGCATGCAGCTGCAGCCGGGGCG
>JANOOO010000477.1:0-2303 GCA_031421375.1 Polaromonas sp. | reverse complement strand
CAGTTCAGCGTCAGCTTGCAGTATCAGGTCGCCCAGCGACAGATGAACAGAGATGCTCGAACCTGCGCTGGTGTCGTCGCAAATGTTTTGCAGCGCGATGCCGAGCCCTAAGTGGGTGAGCGCCGAAGGCCGCAGGTCTTCGATGATGCGGCGTTTCAGTTCGATGCCGTTCTTCAGGTGCTCGCTGACCCGGTCCAGCCGCAACAGGATCTCGGTGGGGTCGTTGACTTTGGTTCGTGCCCGCGCAATTTCCATGGTGCTGACTGTCAGCGCACCGCCGAGCTCGTCGTGCAGCTGCCGGGCCACCACGGCGCGTTCTTCTTCGCGGGTGTCCTGAAAATGCCGCGTCAGCTCGGTTAGCTGGCCGGTGCGGCGCTTGACCTCGCGCTCAAGCTGGCCGCGCTCGGCGATCATGGCGCTGCGCTGGCGCAGCCTCTCCCGGTCTTGCGCCTGCAACTGCCTGCGAAAAAGAAACAGACTTGCCAGCGCCAGCAGCGTCAAGCCGCCAACGGCAATGCGGCTGATGAGCAGCGACTGAAAAATCGATTCGCGGAGTTGCTGCTGAAGCCGGGCCGCCGTGGCGAGGCGGGATTGAACTTCAACGCGCAGGGCCTCCACGTCGGTTTTTTGCGCATCTGCCGTGGCCATTTGCAGCGCTGCTGCGAGCGCACCCGAACGCGCAAGCGCCAGTGTGTGGCTGATCTGCGCCAGGCGTTCGCCCGAGACGCGGGTCATCCGCGCCTTTATCAATGGCGCGTTGGCGTCGCCCGCCAGCAGCTCGACCGCCTCCGCCTGCGCTTTGGGTAGCGCGGCTTCGGCATCGGCAAACTGGGTAAGGTACAGCGGCAAGCCCGTCGCCAAAAAACCAAACTGCGCGGCCTCCGCGCGGGTCAGCAAGTAAAACAGCTCCCGCGCGCCCACGCGCGATTCGGTGAAGGTGACTGAGCGTGCAAGTGAGGCGCGGGTGTCGTGGTAAGTCTTCTCGTTCACCGCGATCAGAGTCAGGCCGAGCGCAATCAGGACCACGAACACGGGGCGCTTGCGCACCCAACTGGCCAGCCGCCGGTCAAGCCGTTGAATGTGGCGATGGGCCTTCTGATTGGGCGGGGCGTCGATGGCTTCGAGAGGCATGCGGCAGTATCGAGCAATCGCCTGGGTGAAGGCAAGTCTGCATTGCGAGCTTGACAGTGCAAGGCCAAACGGTGCCAACTTTTTCACACTAACCGGGTTCGACCGCCTGTGTGGCCCGGTTGCGCCGCAGAGTTCGCGACTGCCGCGCTCGCGGTCTCAGGGCGCTGAGGTCACGCCAACGCGTAGTGAAATACGTTCGCGCAGCCAGGCCGCAAAGGCGTCTTCGGTCAGATCACCGGAGGCGACGGCGAGCATGGTGAGGGTGGCGTCGGCCTGCGAGGCGTTCAGGCGTGCGCCGTTAAGGTATAAAAATAAACCAGTTGCCAGGAATGCCGCGCGCTTATTGCCGTCAACGAAAGCATGGTTTTGACTCAGCCCTGTGGTGTAGCTTGCTGCCAGTGCAGCGATGTCCGGTGGCGATTGCGCATGGGCGTAAGCGAGCAGGTTCAGTGGACGCGCCAGTGCCGAGTCGAGAAGCCCTTCGTCGCGCACCCCCGCCGAACCTCCATGTTCACTGACGCTTTCCGCGTGCAGGATCAGGAGGGCTGCTTTTGTGATCCAGTGCCAGCTCATTTGGCCAGTTGGTGAAAGGTATCGCGGAAGTCACGCATGAACGCGCGACCTGCGTTGATCTCTTGCTCAAGCGCGGGGTCGTAAGGAGTCAGCGTAAAGCCGTCCGGCGTCTCGGTTAAAAAAACCGATTCGCCCTTGCCCAGCTTCAGTCTGGCCAAGGCCTCTTTTGGCAAAATGACGCCGACTGAGTTGCCGATTTGGGTCAATTTGAGCATGTGCATGGAAACCCCTGAGTTATTACAGACGTAATACTAAATTGGGGAGCCACGAAATGTCAAGACTTCGAGTGAAATAGGCTTAAGTCCAGCGTGTGCGAGCGCAAGCAGCTCCCGATTTGATAGCGACTCCCGCGCGACGAACATTATCGCAACGGGGTGGTCACTTCACTGGTGTGGTCAGCGCCCAATCAACGCCCGGCAAACGCCTGCTTCAGCCGCTGACCCGCAAACATCTGTGCGTCCTTGGCCTTGGCGACCACAGCAGCCATGCCGAAGAACTCGTGCGTCACGCCGGAGTAGTTTTTGCGTTCGACCTTGACGCCCGCCTTGTTCAAAGCCGCCTCGATCTGCACGCCATCGCTCAGCAGTGGGTCGATCTGC
>JANOOO010000476.1:0-1784 GCA_031421375.1 Polaromonas sp. | reverse complement strand
GGCGCGCGAGTCGTCAAAGCCGGGGCGCGGCTCGATTGAACGCTGGACCGTGCAGGCCAGCCCCGAGTGGTCCACGCGCCACCTTGAAGACGACGCCGAGCGCGTCAAGGCCAAGCTGCTCAAAGCCTTTACTGAAGTGACCGGCATTCGCGCCGAACCGCCGCACGCCAGCGTTCACCGCTGGCGCCACGCGCAGACGACCGAGCCGCTGGGCAAAACGTTTGCGTGGGACGCGAAGGCAGGAATCGGCGTGTGCGGCGACTGGTGCATCGGGCATCGGGTTGAGGACGGATTTGTGTCGGGGCTGGAAATGGCTCTACAAATCTGCTAGCGCCCATGCTCATCGCTTCGAGTCTTGTGCGGCATTTTTAACTCCCTCTCCTTCCGGGAGAGGGCGGGGTGAGGGCTCCCCGGTCCCGTTTTCAAGGGTTCGCGCTTGATCTCCCCACCCTCACCCTAACCCTCTCCCGCCAGCGGGAGAGGGAAATAATCGCTGTTACCGTCGCAGTACCTATACCTTTGATACATACACAGATGTTTTCGAGCAGGGGCCGCGGGACTGGCTTTGCCAGACCGCAGGCGCAGCGGCCCCCTCGGGGGGCAGGGAGCTACACGCAGTGAGCGACCGTGGGGGCTATATTGGCCGTTTCGCCCCCTCCCCCACCGGCCCGCTGCACGCAGGCTCGCTGGTCGCGGCGCTGGCTAGCTGGCTCGACGCGCGCGCGCACGGCGGGCGCTGGCTGGTGCGCATGGAAGACGTGGACGGCCCGCGCTGCGTCCCCGGTGCCGACGCCACAATCCTTGCGCAACTCGCCGCCTGCGGTCTGGTGCCTGACGAAGCGCCGGTTTATCAGTCGCAACGCGGCGCGCACTACGCCAGCGCCTTGCAGCAACTGGTCGAGCGTGGCCTGGCCTACCCCTGCGCTTGTACGAGGCAGGCCATCGAACAGGCGCTGCAGCGGCTAGGCCACCAAGCGCAGCGCCACGGCGAGCTGATCTACCCGGGCACATGCCGCAACGGCCTGCATGGCAAGGCGGCACGGGCCTGGCGTTTTTTAACTGATTTGACTGATCTGACTGTTCTGACTGTTCTGACCGATAAATTTATAACAAATCGGCTTGAAACCCAATACATACGGTCTAAAGTAGCTCCTGAAATAATAGCGACTGCCGGCCCCGTCGGCGTCCCGAACAACGCATCAGGCGGGCCCTGCGATGGTTCCACATGCGCCAGCCAGACCCACTGGCACGACCGCCGACTCGGCCCGCAATTGCAATGCGTAGCCCACTCCGTCGGCGACTTCGTGCTGCGCCGCGCTGACGCACTTTGGGCCTACCAGCTCGCCGTTGTGGTTGATGACGCGGCTCAAGGCGTGACGCATGTGGTGCGCGGCGAAGATCTGGCCGACAACACAGCGCGGCAAATCGTGCTGCAGCAGGCGCTGGGCCTGCCGACGCCCGCCTACCTGCACACGCCGCTGGTTTTTGGAAGCAATGGCGAGAAGCTGTCCAAGCAAAACGGAGCCACCCAGCTGGACACAAACGACCCGGTTGCCGCGCTGCAGCAGGCCGCTGTCGTGCTCGGCCTGCCGCCACTCGCCGCGCCCGGCGCGCAGGCGTGGTTGCAGCAGGCGATTCCTGTATGGGCTGCGCGACATGGACCACCGGGCGCTTGATGAGGCAACCTAAAATCAGGGCGTGACTTCTACCCCGCGCCTTGCCCCCATCCCCACCGCCAACGCGCCGATTTCTGCTTCAACCGAGGTGCCCGAACTGGTTCCGGG
>JANOOO010000475.1:0-2077 GCA_031421375.1 Polaromonas sp. | reverse complement strand
AGGATGGCGGAACCTGCGCCTTCGGTCAGGTCAGCGGCCGAGCCGCTATTGTTTTCGGAGCTGCTTGCGACCGTCTGTATTGGGTTGAAGGCCGATTTTGCTTTAGGAATGCGGCCCACAGCCATGGGTCGGCCCGGCCGCATTGCCACACGCCAGAAGGCCACGTCGCCGAGCTTTTTCATCATGGCTTTGGTGAAATCAGCCTCGCCGACGCTGACGCCGCCCGAGGTGATGATGGCGTCGGCCTGTTCGGCGGCTTGCAGAAAAGCGGCCTCAAGCAAGGCGGGCTCGTCACGCACCACGCCGAGGTCGATCACTTCGCAGCCCATGCGGCTCAAGAGGCCGAACACGGTGTAGCGGTTGCTGTCGTACACCGCGCCTTCCCGAGGTGCCTCGCCAAGCGAGAGGATCTCGTTGCCAGTCGAAAAATAGGCCACGCGCAAGCGCCGCAGGCAGGGCAGGCTGGCAATACCCAAAGAGGCCACTAATCCGAGGCGGGCGGGCGTAAGCAGCTCGCCTTTTGATAGCGCCTTGGAGCCGCGCATGAGGTCTTCACCGCGCAGCCGCCGGTTGTCGCCGGCTTGCAGCAGGCCAGATGCAATGGTGATGCGCTGCAGCGCGCCGTTCGGCGTCAACGTGACGAATTCCTGCGGCACCACGGTGTCCAGACCGTCCGGCATGATGGCGCCCGTCATGATTTTGACGGCTTGCCCGGCATGAACCTGGCCCTGCCAGGCGATGCCGGCCAGCGCCGTGCCGACCACGTCGAGCTGCAGCGGTTGGGCTTCGCGCAACTGGCTGCTGTCGAAAGCAAAGCCGTCCATGGCCGAGTTGTCATGCGGCGGTACATCAAGCGGTGAGATCAGGTCTTCAGCCAACACCCGGCCCAGCGCGTCAAACAGCGGCAGATGCTGCGTACCCGTGACGGGCTCGGCGAGTTCGGCCAGAAAAGCAAGAACCTGATCGGCGCGCAATGCTTGCGGGTCGTAGCCCTGCAGTTGCTCGCCGATCTGCGCCAGGGTTTTCACGGCAGCCGCGATTCGAGCTGATGCAGCTCGGCCAGCGTGTTGGCGTTGAAGAAAGCTTGCAGCCCGTCACCCGGCTGGTTGAAGGGCACGATCACGGTTTTGTGCTGCGCCGTCCAGGCGTCGATCTTGCGGCCACCGCTTTGCGTGAAGCGCGCCAGGCTTTCAAGCAAGCCGGTGTGCATCAGGCAAAACACCGGCTGCGGTCGGAGCTGGCCGTCTTCTTCCAGGGCGGCGGCCACGGCAAAGTCGGCGTCAGCGTCAGCGAAAGCCTGCGCCATGCGCGCGACCAGGTCGGCCGGGAAGAGCGGCGTGTCGCAGGGCACTGTGAGCAGGTAGGGGGTTTCGCAGTGCTCCAGCGCGGTGGCAAAGCCGGCCAGCGGCCCCGCGTATTCGCCCATGCCGGTGGTGTCGGGCCAGACCGGCACGCCGAACGATTCGTAGGCCGCCAGATTGCGGTTGGCGTTGATCATGATTTCGCCGACCTGTGGCCCGAGTCGCAGCAGCGTGTGCAGCGCCAGCGGCACGCCGTTGAAGTTTTGCAGACCCTTGTCAACGCCACCCATGCGCGAGCCACGCCCGCCCGCGAGGATGACGCCGGTGATGGCTTCGGTGTGGAGGGGGGCGGGGATGTTCATGGTGATGGGGGACCGGAGGCGGTGGTGGAGGCAGTTGGAGGGTGGAGCTGGAACAGGAACAGGAACAGGAACAGGAACAATAGCGGGGAGCCCTGTCTTGCAGACCGCTGGTCGGGCTGAGCCCGCCCTTCTTCAAGCTGTCCACAAGCGCGCAGGCGCTTGTGGAGCCGCAGCTTGAAGCCCCCGCCCTCTCCCGGAGGGAGAGGGCGGCCACTCTGAGGCAGTGCGCAACCGTGCGCTGCCTTGTTCCCTCTCCCGCTGGCGGGAGAGGGTTAGGGTGAGGGTGGGAAGTTCGAGCGCGACCTCTGGGAAACGGGGAGCCCTGTCTTGCAGACCGCTGGTCGGGCTGAGCCCGCCCTTCTTCAAGCTGTCCACAAGCGCGCAGGCGCTTGTGGAGCCGCAGCTTGAAGCCCC
>JANOOO010000474.1:0-2724 GCA_031421375.1 Polaromonas sp. | reverse complement strand
GCTATTAATTTCATAGCTGCTTGCGCCCGTATCTATTAGGTCGTGGTTTGCGGTGAGGTGCGAATGCACTCGTCTTGCTCCTTCCCCTTCCGGGGGATGGGGGATGGGGGCTCGACGTGTACGCGCCGGTTTTCAATGGATCGCGTCTGAACTGCCCCCACCCCTACCCTCCCTCGAAAGGGGAGGGAGCAATTTCAATGCGACTCGGCCCGAGTTGAATACAAGCTGAGTCAATACAAATTTTTGCAGCCTGCCTCAAGGCTGACGCGCCGCGCCGCCCGCCTCGCTCCAGCCACCGCCGAGCGCCTGATACAGCGCGACCTGCGCTTGCAATTGCGCCAGCCGGGTTTGCACGACCTGCTGGCGCGCGGCAAACAGCGAGCGCTGCGCATCAAGCAAATCAAGGTAGCTTGAAACGCCGTTGCGATAGCGCAGGTCAGACAAGCTCAAACGCACCGCCTCGGCATGGGCCTGCGCCTCAATGGCGCGCAACTCGTCAGCCAGCGTAGCCCTCAAAGCCAGCGCGTCAGCCACTTCACGGAAGGCCGTTTGAATGGTTTTTTCATACTGCGCCACTGCGATCTCGCGCCCCGCGCGGGCGCCGTCCAGGCTAGAGCGATTGCGGTCCGCGTCGAAAATTGGCAACCTCAGTTGCGGGGCCAGCGTCAAGCCCCACGAACCGCTCTGAAACAAACCCGAGAGCTGGCTGCTGGCGCTGCCTGCACCAACAGTCAGCGAAATGCTCGGGAAGAATGCCGCACGCGCCGCGCCGATGTTGGCGTTGGCCGCGAGCAGCAACTGCTCGGCACGGCGAATGTCAGGCCGCATCGTCAGCAGCTCGGACGGCAGCCCGGCCGGCACCGCAGCCATCGGCTGCCAGCTGGCCAGCGGCGTCGGCGCTGCGTCTGCGGCGGGCAACTCGCCACCGAGCGGGCGTCCGACCAGCAGCGTCAACGCGTTGTGATCAAGCGCACGCCGACGCTGTAGCTGCGCATAGGCAACCCGCGCCGCTTCGGCAAGCGATTGGGCCTGCTGAAAGTCGAATTCGGACGTGGCGCCGTTGTCAAAGCGCAGCTTGCTCAGGCGCACCGATTCATCACGCGTGGCCAGGGTCTGGCGGGTGATGCCCTGCAACTCGTCAGCCGCCATGATGCTCAGGTAGGCATTGGCCACGGAGGCAATCAGGCTGATCTGCGCGGTTTTTCGGCCTTCTTCGGTGGCCAGGTATTGATTGAGCGCGGCTTCCTTCAGGCTGGCGACGCGGCCGAAGAAATCGATCTCATAGGCCGTGACGGCCAGGCCGGCCTGATAGACGCTGGTGGTGCTGCCATTGGCACCCGGCGCGCGCGAGCCGCCGGCAACTGCTGCCAGCGTCGGATATTGGTCGGCGCGGCGAATGCCGTATTGCGCCCGCGCCTGCTCGATGTTGTGTACCGCCACACGCAGGTCGCGGTTGCTGTCCAGCGCCTGGGCAATCAGGTTTTTCAGGCGCGCATCAGCGAAAAAGTCTTGCCATGCAACAGTCGAAGCAGGGCCGGAAGCAAGCGCGCTGGCGCTTATTTGTGCCGAGCCCGCCGAGCCCGGGTAGGTCGGGAAGCTGTCGGCAACGGGCGCAATGGGGCGCTCATAAGCCGGAATGAAGGAGCAGCCCGCCGCCAGCATGGCCGCAGTGCCGAGGCTCATCAGCATGGCGACCGGCCTGCGCCCGCGTGCCTGTCTAAGCGCATCAGTCCGGGTAAAAATCATGATGGCTCCACCTTGTGTACCGAGGCTTCTGGCGCGCCCATGCCGACGCGCTGCGCGTGCTCGGCAAAATGTTTTCTCTGAAGGTCGCTGCCCTTGAACAGACCCCGCACCACGACAAAAAAGACCGGAACAAAAAGCACCGCCAGCACCGTGCCGGTCAGCATGCCGCCGATGACTCCCGTGCCAATCGCGCGCTGGCTGGCCGAGCCCGCACCCGTAGCAATCGCCAGTGGCAACACGCCCAGCATGAAGGCCATCGAGGTCATGATGATGGGCCGAAAACGCAGGTGAGCCGCAGCCAGCGCCGACTCGACCAGGCCCTTGCCCTGGGCCTGCAAATCTTTGGCGAACTCGATGATCAAAATCGCGTTCTTCGCGGACAAGCCGATGATGGTCACCAGCCCAACCTGGAAATACACGTCGTTGGCGTAGCCCCTGAAAAATGTCGCCAGCAGCACGCCCAGCACACCCAGCGGCACGACCAGAATCACCGCCAGCGGAATCGTCCAGCTTTCATACAGCGCAGCCAGACACAAAAACACCGCCAGGATGGCAAAGCCGTAAAGCAGCATGGCTTGCGAACCGGCGAGCTTTTCTTCGCGCGACAAGCCGGTCCACTCGAAGCCGATGCCCGCAGGCAACTGCGCGGCCAGCCGCTCCATCTCTTCAATCGCCGCGCCAGTGCTGTAGCCGGGCGCGGCGCTGCCGCTGATGCGCATCGCCGGATAGCCGTTGAAGCGCACCGTCTGCATCGCACCTTTGACCCAGCGCGTGGTGGCAAAGGCCGACAAAGGCACCGGCTTGCCAGCCGTGTTGATGGCGCTGATGCGCAGCAGATCGCCTTCCTGCATGCGCGCTGGTGCATCGGCCTGCACCACGACGCGCTGCAGGCGGCCCTGGTTTGGAAAGTCATTGACGTAACTCGAACCGAGCGAGGTGGACAACGCCGAATTGATAGCCTCGAATGGCACGCCGAGT
>JANOOO010000473.1:0-10034 GCA_031421375.1 Polaromonas sp. | reverse complement strand
GCACCTTGAAAAGCGCTTGGCGTCTCGTTTGAAACACCTGCTGCAAGGTTAAAGAAATCACCTCGCCGGGGTCATCGGCTTCTGCGCTGTGGCCCTGTCAGTACTGAGGGTCGGCCGATGTAGGAGTGAGCCCTATGAATAAGCCCTGTAGCGGCAGCCCGATGAAGCGGATGGGCTCAGCGGTCTTTGGGCAGCACCGCCGCCACGCGCGCCCCAGCACCGGGTGCGGATGTCACTGTCAGGCGGCCTCCGATGGCTTCAACGCGGTGGCGCATGCCGGCAAGGCCGTGCGTACCGGCACCCAGATGCTCGGGCGTGAAGCCTCTTCCGTTGTCTTTCACGTCGATGCTGACGTAGCCTTCAAGGCTTTGAAGCGTGACTTGAACCTGCGTGGCTTCAGCGTACTTTCCAATGTTGGTCAGTGACTCCTGCACCAGGCGGTACACCGTGAGTTGCGCCGCACCACCCATTTCAACCGCCTCGAGTTGCGTGGAAATCGACAGCCCGGACTGCTCCTTGAACTCTCGCGTCAAAATCTCAAGCGAGGCGACCAACCCGAGATGCGACAGCGAAGAAGGACGCAGGTCTTCGACGATGCGCCGTTTCAGCGCAATGCCGGTGTTGAGGGTAGCGATGAGGTGTTCGAGTCGCTCAGACACCTCGGGCAGGTGCTTCTGGTTGCCCGTCAGCAAAAAGCCGCGCTGACCGGTTTCGGCGTCCAGCACCTGCTGCATCAGCGTGCCGATGTGACCCTGCGTGATTTGCGCAGCCTCTAAATTGGCGACGGCGCTGGTGGACCTTTGAAATGCGATCTCGTTGATGAAAATCAGCACAATTACAGCCAGCACGGCAAGCGGCAGACTGACAGCCAACCTGGGCAAGGAAAACAAATTCACGTAAAACTCCGTCTGTCTCACTGCGGAGATTTTCGACAATAATGGGCGGGCTGCACAATCGCCAACAAACCCATCTGTCGATGCCTAATTTTCTTCGCTTCGCCCGGATTTCCAGCAGCTTTAGAAAGACTCAATATGATCAAAATTGGAATCGTCGATGACCATGCCATCGTACGTTCGGGGCTCAAGCAATTCTTCTCCGATCAGGTGGATTTGCGTGTAGTCGGAGAGGCCGGGAGCGGCCGCGAAGCCATCGATCTCGTACGTAATGTCGAGCTCGACATCCTGGTAATGGACCTGTCAATGCCCGGCCAGAGCGGCATAGATGCACTGGCCATGATTCGGGCCAAAGCACCAGACGTCGGCATCCTGATTTTGAGTGGCTACCCGGAAGAACACTACGCGGTTAATTTGATCCGCCAGGGTGCCAGTGGCTACCTGAATAAAGAGTGCGATCCATCGGAAATTGTTGATGCGATCCGCGTCATCTCGCTGGGCAAGCGTTACATCACCCCGGCTGTCGCTGAACTGCTGGCACAGCAACTCAATCGCCCGAATGATGTGGCGTCGCACGAGCAACTGTCTGAACGCGAGTTTCAGGTGTTCCTCAAACTGGCCAAGGGTGAAACGGCTGGCGATATTGCCAAGGCTTTGTCTCTTAGCGTGAAAACCGTCAGCACCTACCGGACGCGTGTGATGGAAAAAATGAGCCTCGCATCCAACAGCGACCTGACCTATTACGCGCTGAAAAACAAGCTGATCGATTAACTCACCACGCCGGGCTTCGGGCATATCGTTCGGGCATATCGTTCGGGCATATCGTTCGGGCATATCGCCGAGCTTCACCGGCTCAGGTCAGCACGTTGGCGTGGTCCACGCAATAGGTGACCAGCGCGTCGATTTCGTTGGATTTATCAAACACCGCATCGACGCCCAGCTGGGCACATCGCTGACGGATATCCGGTGTCGCGTAGTTGCTCAACACCACCACTTTTTGATCGGCGCCGCGCTCGCGACAAGCCGACAAAACGCCAAGGCCGCTACCCTGGCGCAAAAACAAATCGACGATAGCCAGATTCCAGCCAAGAGGGTTCTCTTGAAGCCAGGCTTTGCCTTCGTTTTCAGTTTCCGCCGTACCGACGGGATCGATCGATGCAAGCTCTTCAAGAGTGCCGATCAGGTTTTCACGAATCGTGGGATTGTCTTCGACGATGAAGGTTTTAAGTCTCACTTCTTGCTTCCAGAGGTCATTGAGCCCAGCTTAGGCGAAGGCATCTTGAAAAAGCTGTCCCTATCCTGAATGCTGAAAGCTGAACGCTGAACGCTTTTTGCTTTTCTATTCCCAGCAGGCAGACCGATTGTGGCAGCGGACTTTGGCATAGCCTGTAGGCAATGTCTGACGTGTCCATCGCCTTGTTTCGCGTCACAACCTGACACACGCTGCCGGTTCTTGATCTCGCCAACGAAACCGTCAATCTGCGCCTTGAACCGTCCCCGAAAGATTGCAGCATTCTGAGCCTTCGCTCGCCGCTGACGATCAGCGGCTCGGGCTTGCGCAGGCATCAGGCGCGCGCCGGGGGTGCCGCGCCGCAAGTTCGGCACTGCGCATCGCGCGCCAGCTTCATCTCGCTCCATTGCATTGCCTTGCCGTCAAGCATCAGCAGTCGGCCCGTTAATGCCTCGCCGACCCGGCCAAGCAGCTTGAGCGCCTCCAGCGCCTGCACCGCGCCAATCACACCCACCAGCGGGGCCAGCACGCCCATCGTGGCGCAGGCGGCTTCCTCAGGCGACTCGGCTTCGGGAAACACACAGGCGTAACACGGTGATGCGGCATCGCGCGGTTCAAAAACGCTCACCTGTCCGTCGAAGCGCAAGGCCGCGCCTGATACCAGCGGTTTGCGGTGGCGCACGCAGGCTGCGTTAATGGCGTGGCGCGTGGTGAAGTTGTCGGTGCAGTCGAGCACCACGTCGGCCTGAGGCACCCAGGCGTCGAGCAAAGCGCGGTCAGCATGACGGGCTACGGCGTTGATCTGCGTGTCCGGGTTAAGTGCCGCGATGGCCTGCTTCAGCGACTCGACCTTGAGCTGGCCGACGCACTCTGTGCGGTGCGCGATTTGCCGCTGCAAATTGGTCGCGTCCACACTGTCGGCATCAATCAGCGTGAGGGTGCCGACGCCTGCACTGCCGAGGTAGAGCGCTGCCGGGCAGCCCAGGCCGCCCGCGCCGATGATCAACGCGTGCGAGGCGAGCAGGCGGGCCTGCCCTTCGATCCCGAACTCGTCGAGGAGAATATGGCGCGAGTAGCGAAGCAGCTGGGCGTCGTTCATGAGCGTTTGCGTAGTGGCGCGAGCCTCTGCCTAAGAGACCGCGCGGGTAATCCAAAGGCCAAAGGGTAAACGCAGAAATGGCCTGATCCGCAGACGCGGCATCAGGCCATTTAATAAAACAAGACGTGGAACTCAACATCGACACCCGGAGCTCCGGGTGTCGCGTGATGCCGCGCCCTAGTTCTCTTTCTTCTCGTTTTTTGTCTCGACAACGGCCGTTTTGCTGACGAGCACAGGCCGACCCTTGAGCTGGTTCAACGCCTGCGAAAGCTGGAAGTCCTTGTCGCTGCCCAGCTCAGGCTGGCGGCGCTGCTCGGGTGTCTTTTTGGACTCTTCTTCTAGCCGCTTTAGCGCCTCCTCGCGCGCTTTTTCACGACCGACATCTTTCACATCGGCACCTTGCCCGCTATTGATGTGCTTTTCAAGATCGGCTTCACGCGTGCGTAGCGCGGCGAAGGGGCTGCCCTCGGCGGTATCGTCGATCAACACGTCGGGCACAATGCCGCGCGCCTGAATTGACTTGCCGCTTGGCGTGTAGTAGCGCGCCGTAGTCAGCTTGATACCGGTATCGGGGCCGAGCGGACGCACGGTTTGCACCGAGCCCTTGCCAAAGGTCTGCGTGCCCATGACGGTCGCGCGTTTGTGATCTTGCAGGGCACCGGCAACGATCTCGCTGGCCGATGCCGAACCCTCATTAACCAGCACGATCAGCGGCACGCGCTTGATGGCGGCTGGCAGGCGCTTGAGTGGGTCAGCACCGTTTCGGCGCAGGTAGAACTCAGGGGACGCCTTATAAACAAATTTGCTTTCGGCGAGTTGCCCGTTGGTTGAAACGACCGTCACGTTGTCAGGCAAAAAAGCGGCGGACACGGCCACAGCGGCATCGAGCAGGCCACCCGGGTCATTGCGTAAATCGAGCACGAGGCCCTTGAGGTCAGGCTCTTGCTTGTAAATCTGTTCGAGCTTGGTGACGAAGTCTTCGACGGTGCGCTCCTGGAACTGGGTCAGGCGAATCCACGCGTAGCCAGGCTCGACGACTTTGCCGCGTACCGACTGGGTGCGGATTTCCTCACGCACGATGGTGACGGGGAAAGTGCGGTTTTCATCCTTTCGGAACACCGTCAGCAAGACCTTGGAGCGCGGCTCGCCGCGCATGCGCTTGACCGCCTCGTTAAGTGTCAGGCCCTTGACAGCCGTGTCGTCGATGCGGGTGATGAGGTCGTTTGGCTTGAGACCCGCACGGTCGGCAGGCGAGCCTTCAATGGGCGAGACCACTTTGATCAAGCCGTCTTCCTGGCTAATTTCGATGCCGACGCCGACAAAGCGGCCACTCGTGCCTTCACGGAATTCCTTGAACGATTTTTTGTCGAAATAAACCGAGTGCGGGTCCAGGCTGGCGACCATTCCCGAGATGGCGTCACTAATCAGCTTTTTCTCATCGACCGGCTCAACATAGTCGCTTTTGACCATGCCAAAGACGGCGGCCAGCTGCTGAAGCTCTTCGAGCGGCAAAGGAGCCAGGCCGCCACGGGCTACGGCTTGTAGCTGGACAGTGGTGAGCGCCCCGGCAATTGCACCAATTGAAATCCAGCCTGCGATCTTGAGCTTTTGACCCATAAAAATACTTTCTATTGCGTGTTGTGGAACACCAGCCCAAGAGGCTAGAGTCAATATACACCTTCGATAAAGACCTCACGCCTTGGTTCCGGCACGCGGCAGGACAATTTCAAAGGCTTGCCTACCCCGAATATGCCCGTCAAATAGCGGTCCGTCAGGCGCGGCCCTGCGCACCGACCGCAGCCGCCGCCCGCGCCGCCGCAGCAGCGTCACCCAGATAAAAATGGCGCAGTGGCTTGAGTTGCGCATCGAGCTCATAGACCAGGGGGATGCCGTTTGGAATGTTCAGGCCGACGATGTCGCTATCGGACACGCCGTCGAGGTATTTGACCAGCGCCCGAATCGAGTTGCCGTGCGCCGAAATCATCGCGCGCTTGCCGGCCTTGATCGCCGGCGCAATCGCTTCACTCCAAAACGGCAGCACGCGCTCAACGGTGTCTTTCAGGCATTCGGTCAGCGGCACCTGGCCGGGCTGCAGCTTCGCGTAGCGGCGGTCACCGCGCTCGCTGCGTTCATCATCGGGGGCCAGGGCAGGCGGCGGTGTGTCATAGCTGCGACGCCAGACCAACACCTGTTCATCGCCGAATTTTTTTGCCGTTTCGGCCTTGTTCAGCCCCTGTAAGGCACCGTAATGGCGCTCATTGAGCCGCCAGCTGTGAACCACCGGCAACCAGGTGCGGTCCATCTCGTCAAGCGTATGCCAGAGCGTGCGTGTCGCGCGCTTGAGCACGCTGGTGTAGGCCAGATCGAAGTCGTAGCCCTCGGCGCGCAGCAGTCGTCCGGCGTTTTTGGCCTGCTCAACGCCAGTGTCGGTCAGGTCCACGTCGGTCCAGCCGGTGAAGCGGTTTTCCAGGTTCCAGGTTGATTCACCGTGGCGGACAAGAACGAGTTTGTACATGGGGCACTGCGCAGGGTTGCGGAAATAAAAGATTCAGAAAAGAAAAGTCGGGGGATGCTCGGCGTGGCGCGAGGCCAGGCTGAAAAAAGTCACAGCGCGCGTTGCAATCAACTGCGGTGACCGGCCTATTCTAAAATCATGGGCTGGTCTGGCTGCAGATCGCTTTCGATTCAACCCTTTCAAGGCACAACGTGAAATTTTTGTTTGATAACTGGATGCTGATTTCGGTCGCATTCGCCTCCGGTGGCATGCTGCTCTGGCCGATGGTCGTCGGCCGCCGGGGCGCAGGCGGGCTCACGGCTGGCGCGGCGGTGCAATTGATTAACCACAGCAAGGCTGTGGTGGTTGATGTCAGCACGCCTGAGGAGTTTTCTGCCGGACATGTCAATGGAGCGAAGAACGTCCCCATCGACGATCTGGAAAGCCGCTTGCCCGCCGTGGTCAAGAACAAGGCCCTGCCGCTGATTTTGGTGTGTGCGAGCGGGGTGCGGGCGCGGCGTGCCGAAGCCGTCGCTAAAAAGCTCGGCTACGCGCAGGCGCAGGTGCTGGGCGGCGGGCTTAAAAGCTGGAAAGAAGCTAATCTTCCGCTTGAGAAAGCCTGACGCGGAACCCCCTGCATCACGCTCTTCGGTTGCGAAGATCGTCCCGCCTGGTAGTCCGTTTCAATCTGGAGTTTTATGCAAGCGGTCAAGATTTACACCACCGGCAGTTGCCCGTATTGCCACCATGCCAAGCAGGTTTTGCGCGAGTGCGGCGTGGCCGAACTCAACGAGATCCGCGTGGATCTGCTGCCCGAAGGTCGGCAATCAATGATCGCCTTGACAGGCCGACGCACCGTTCCGCAGATCTTCATTGGCGACACCCACGTTGGCGGTTGCGATGACCTGATCGCACTCGACCACCGGGGTGGCCTGGTGCCGCTACTCAACAGCAATTGAGCCCTGCACGCCTATTTAGAGTTGCATTTCGCGCTCGTTAAGATACCGGCTGTTGTCCGCAGGGCAGCGCCGCTCAGCAAGATCGAGCCGCGTCATTGGGCTCACGATTAGGCTCACAAGTAGGCTCGAAATTGGCCGCGCAAACCACACCCATTTTTCAACTGTCCCCGAAAGTCCCGACATGGCCGAAGCCAACCTTGACCCTGTATTCCAGATCCAGCGCATCTACCTCAAAGACGTGTCACTGGAGCAACCCAATTCACCGGGCATCCTGCTCAATGCCGAGCAGCCTAGCGTCGATATCCAGCTTGGTGTCGATGCCGCGCCAGTCAGCGACGGCTTGTATGAAGTGAGCGTCACCGCGACCGTTCACACCAGCATTGGCGACAAAACCGTCTTCATGGTCGAGGCCAAGCAGGCCGGCATCTTCGAGATTCGCAACATGCAGTCCGACCAGTTGGGCGCGATCCTCGGCATTGCCTGCCCGCAGATCGTCTATCCATACTTGCGCGGCAACGTGGCCGATGTGATCCAGCGCGGCGGGTTTCCGCCGGTGCATTTGTCCGAGATCAACTTTCAGGCGATGTATGAGCAGCAGCAGGCCGGTGCCGTCGCCGCCCAAGCCGCCGCTGCCGCGCCGCAGATCATTGTCTAGAACACAGCCATTCGCCATCGCCCTCGCGCTCGCCGCATTCAGGTCTTAGGCTGATGAAGCTGCTAATCATCGGCGCGGGCGCATGGGGTACGGCGCTGGCTGTGAATGCGGCGGTCGCGCCCGCCGCGGCTGCCCCGCGCAGCGTCACGCTGTGGGCGCGCGATGCCGCGCTGCTTCAAAGCCTGTGCGACGAGCGCGTCAACACCCGCTATCTGCCTGGCATCAATCTTCCGCCGTCGCTGCGATTGGCGGGCGGCAGCGCTTCGCCGATTGAGGCATCGGCTGGGCAAGACCTCATCGTTCTCGCCACGCCGGTGTCAGCTGCGCGCGGGCTGCTGGAGCAACTGCGGCACGCCAGCCGGCCGGTGGTTTGGCTCAGCAAGGGCTTTGAAGCGCCGCAGCCAGCGTCAGCGCCCGGGGCCGCGCCGCCGTTCGGCTTGATGGTCGATGAGATCAGGGCGCAAGTGGCGCCGCAGCTCAGGTCGGGCGTACTAAGCGGCCCCAGTTTTGCGCAAGAGGTGGCACGCGGCAAGCCGACAGCGCTGGTCGCCGCCAGCCAGCACGCCGAGGTGCGTGAGCTGCTGGTTGCGGCCTTTCACAGCCCGACTTTGCGGATTTATGCGAACGCCGATATCGTCGGCGTCGAAGTGGGCGGGGCCGTGAAGAACGTATTGGCGATTGCCACCGGTCTGTGCGACGGGCTGGAGCTGGGCCTCAATGCGCGGGCCGCGCTGATTACCCGTGGCCTGGCTGAAATGACGCGGCTGGGCGTGGCGCTGGGCGCTCGCGCCGAAACATTTACGGGCCTGTCGGGGCTGGGCGACCTGGTGTTGACGGCGACCGGCGACCTGAGCCGCAACCGCACCGTAGGAACGCTACTGGCTCGCGGCCAGTCGCTGGCGCAGGCGGTAGCATCGCTTGGGCATGTGGCCGAAGGCGTGTACAGCGCCCGCACAGTCGCGCAGCGCGCGGCGCATCTGAACGTCCCCATGCCGATCACCGATGCGGTGGTGGCCCTGCTCGACGGCAGGCTGACGGCTGCCGAAGCCGTCACCGCGCTGATGGGGCGCGAAGCGACACGCGAGAGCTGACACGCGCCGTTCGACTGTGCGCCGCGGCAATCAGACTTCGGCCGGTATCAGCCTTTAGCCGTTGTCGGCGCGTTGTTCAAAACGAAGTTTGAATAGCTGCTCTCGGCAAAGCGGTGCCAGAGCATGACCTCGGCGCGGAATTTCTTCCACGGCTCGTAGATCTTGCGGAAGGCCGGGTTTTTCGACGACTCTTCTTCGTACAACGCAAAGGCGGCGTTTTGCGCTGCCTTCATCAAGTCGAGCGGATAGGCGTGCAGCTTGGTGCCGCCGCCGACCAGCCGACGCAGTGCGGGCGGGTTTTTGAAGTCGTACTTGGCCATCATGTCGATGTTGACCTCGGCTGCTGCGGCCTCGAATGCGGCCTGGTATTCCTTCGGCAAACCCTCCCATACCTTGCTGTTGACGTAGAACGAATACATCGAATTGCTTTCCCACCAGCCCGGGTAGTAATAGTGCGGCGCGACCTTGTTGAAGCCGAGCTTCTCGTCGTCGTAGGGGCCGACCCATTCGGCTGCGTCGATGGTGCCCTTTTCAAGCGCTTGATAAATCTCGCCGCCGGCGATTTGCTGCGGCACCGCACCCAGCCGTGTCATCACCTCGCCGCCCAGACCTGCAATGCGCATTTTCAGGCCCTTCAGGTCGGCGACAGTCTTGATTTCCTTTCTGAACCAGCCGCCCATCTGCACGCCCGTATTGCCGCCGGGAAAGGTGACGATGCCGTATTCCTTCATGAAATCCTGCACCAGCGCCATGCCACCGCCGTGGTACATCCAGGCGTTCTGCTGGCGCTGGTTCATGCCGAAGGGCAGCGTGGTGTCAAAGCCGAAAGTCTTGTTTTTCCCGACGAAGTAGTAACTCGCGGTATGCGAGCACTCGACGCTGTTGGCCTGCACCGCATCGACCACACCAAAAGCGGGCACCAGCTCGCCAGCTGCATGCACCGAGATCTGGAATTTTCCGCCGGTGATCTCGCCGACGCGCTTGGCCAGCACCTCGCCGCCGCCATAAATCGTGTCCAGGCTTTTCGGAAAGCTCGACGCCATGCGCCAGCGCACATTGGGGCTGGTTTGGGCCAGGGCGGGAACCGACACGGCAGCCACCGCACCGGCTACGCCAGAGGTAATAAAACGACGCTTGTTCATAAAGACACCTTTTTGCAGGAAACAGGGGGGAGACCGCCCTGGATTCCGCAAGATTAATGCCAAATTGGGGTTGCTGCGTGCTCCCCAATGGTGCGTGCTGGCGCTTCAGCCTTTTCAAGCGCGGGCGCGAGGCCGCTCAGGCTTTAAGCGCAATTGTCAGCAACACCTGGGCATCGACGACGGCCGTCAATGAATGCTCGATGCCGCCTGCGAGCCAGAGCATCTGCCCGGTCTTCATCCGGCGCACCTCGCCTTCGGCAAAAAAATTGACCTCACCAGCCAGACACTGGACGGTGATCTCGCCCTTAACGCTGTGCGGGGCCATCGTCTTGCCTTGCGGGAGCACCAGCCGCATGACCTCCAGCGTCGGGATTTTGAATATCGCAACCGTGCGCGATTCGGTGAACGGGCCGGCAACGGGAAGCAGGTCGATCACCTGCCCGGAAACAGCGTGCGCAATAGCCATGTGA
>JANOOO010000472.1:0-2624 GCA_031421375.1 Polaromonas sp. | reverse complement strand
GGCTGGAAGCAGGCCAATGATGAGGTCGGCCAGATCGGCGGGTGGCGTGCCTATGCCAAAGAAGCCAATCAAGCCAGTGCGGCCGACTCGCCTGCGCCAGATCATGGCGGCAAGCACCCTGCTCCGGCAGCGCAGCCCGGCACCAACTCACCCGACACAGCACCCAAAGCAGGAAGCGCCAAACCATGAAAACCCGACGCATGAATACCTTGCTTCAGCGCAGCGCGCTGGCGGCCGCTGTGCTGGTGCTGGCAGGCTGCGCGTCGGTCAACATCGATCAAGCCATCCTTGACGCCAACGACGCCAACGCCACCCGCAGCTTCTCGACCGGCAAAGCAGAACTGAGCCGCACCGACGCGCAACTGCAGGCGCGCAGCCGCCTAAGCGCCGAGCTGCTCGCCACGCCCTTGACGATGGACGGCGCGGTACAGCTCGCGCTGGCCAACAGCCCGGCGGTGCAGGCCATGCTGGCGCAAAGCTGGGCTGATATGGCGCAGGCGAATCAAAACGGCCGCATCGCCAACCCGATGTTCACGTTCGAGCGCATGCGCTTTGCAGACGAGCTTGAAATCGGTCGCCTGTTGTCCTTCGGCCTGCTTGATTTATTGCTGTTGCCGCAGCGCCTTGCCGTCTCGCGCGGGCAGGTCGCGCAGGCGCAGCTTCAACTCAGCGTCAGCGTGATCGAGCAGGTCACCCAGACGCGGCAAGCCTGGGTGCGCGCGGTCGCGGCGCAGCAGTCGCACCAGTACGCAGGCCAGGTCCAGCGCAGCGCGCAAGCCAGCGCCGAGCTGGCCCGGCGCATGCAGCAGGTCGGCAATTTCAGCAAGTTGCAGCGGGCGCGCCAACAGGCGTTTTATGCCGATGCCACCGCGCAACTTGCGGCTAGCCAGCATGCAGCCACGGCAGCGCGTGAAGAGCTGGTGCGCGTGCTCGGCCTGACCGACGCACAAGCCGCGCAATTGCAGTTACCCGAACGGCTACCCGACCTGCCCGCCGCGCCCCGCACGGCCAGCGCAGTGAGCGGGGCGGCCACCCTGCAGCGGCTGGACGTGCAGCTGGCGCGCAACCAGCTCGACCTGGCCGGTCGCACCCAGGGCATCAACCTGATCAACAGCCTGATCGATGTCGAGCTCGGCATTCGCCGCGACACGGTTTTTGACAACGCGGCCGGCACCAGCACGCCGCGCAAAGGCTACGAGCTGGGCATTCGCCTGCCGGTCTTCGACTGGGGCTCAGCCCAGCGCGACGCCATGAGCGCGCAGTCGCTCGCTGCTGCCAATCGCTATGAAAGCACGGTTCGCAGCGCCTCATCGCAATTGCGCGAGAGCTACTCGGCCTACCGCACCGCGCACGATGTGGCGCGCCACTATCGGGACGAGATCGTGCCGCTGCGCAAGCTCATGGCCGACGAGAACGGGCTGCTCTACAACGGCATGTTCATCAGCGTGTTCGAGCTGCTCGCCGACATGCGCGACCAGATAGCCAGCGTGACGGCGGCGATCAACGCCACCCAGCAGTTCTGGCTGGCCGATGCCGCACTGGCCGCCTCAATGACAGGCAAGCCCACAGCCGGTGTTGCCAGCATGCCCGCAGCCCGCAGCGGCAGCGCCGCAGCAGGCCATTGACTAAACGCCCTCACTATTCAACGGATATCCCATGACAAACAGAAGAAATTTCCTGACTGGTGCCGGTGCGATCACGACTGCCGTGGCTGCCGCAGCCATCAGCAAAGTGGCGATGGCGGCACTGCCCGAGCCGGTCATTCAGACCAGGCCCGACACCATGGCCCCGCTGGTGCCTGAAACCGGCCGGCCATACAACCCGGTGGTCACGCTCAACGGTTGGACGCTGCCCTGGCGCATGAACGGCGGCATCAAGGAATTCCACCTGGTCGCCGAGCCGGTGGTGCGCGAAATGTCGCCCGGCCTCAAGGCGCATCTGTGGGGCTACAACGGCCAGTCGCCCGGCCCGACCATCGAGGTGGTTGAGGGCGACCGGGTGCGCATTTTCGTCACCAACAAACTGCCCGAACACACCAGCATCCACTGGCATGGGCAGCGCCTGCCCAACGGCATGGATGGCGTCGCAGGGCTGAACCAGCCGGCCATTCCCGTCGGCAAAACCTTTGTTTATGAGTTTGTCGCCCGTCGCCCCGGCACATTCATGTATCACCCGCATGCCGACGAGATGACGCAGATGGCGATGGGCATGATGGGTTTCTGGATCACCCACCCGAAAGCGAAACACCCGCTGATCGATGAGGTGAACCGCGACTTTGTGTTTCTGCTCAACGCTTACGACATCGATCCGGGTGCTTACACGCCCAAGATCATGACCATGCTCAACTTCAACCTCTGGAGCTGGAACAGCCGCGTCTTCCCCGGCATTGATCCACTGGTGGTGCGCAAGAACGACAAGGTGCGCATTCGCATGGGCAACCTGACGATGACGAATCACCCGATTCACCTGCACGGGCACGAGTTTTTGGTGACCGGCACCGACGGCGGTCCGACCCCGAAATCGACCCGCTGGTACGAGGTGACAACCGATGTGGCGGTGGGCCAGATGCGGCAGATCGAATTTCTGGCTGACGAAGAAGGAGACTGGGCCTTCCATTGCCACAA
>JANOOO010000471.1:0-2687 GCA_031421375.1 Polaromonas sp. | reverse complement strand
GGCTTCGACTCCGACGGTGGGGGTGCCGTTCTGGCATGCGCAGTGAAAAAAACCTTTCACCGCAGTGGCGCAGAGAACGCAGAGGGGCGCAGAGAAAAGAATGAATTGAGAATGCATTTCGGTTTCACTTTTTCAAGGTCTTCCTCCTCTAGCTCTGCGCCTCAGCGGTGAATGCCCCCGCTCCCGCGATTCCACCAGACTCCCATGAAAACAGCCACATTCGCGCCGCTCGTCGCCGCCATCGGTTTTTACCCCGTCGTCCCCACTGCCGACTGGGTTCAGCGCCTGCTCGGCTGGGGCGTTCGCACGATCCAGTTGCGCATCAAAGCGGTTGACCACACACCAGAACAGATTGCCGCCGAGGTTCATGCCGCGATTGAAGCTGGCCGTGCGGTGCCGGGCGCGCAGGTCTTCATCAACGACCACTGGGAGCTGGCGCTTGCTGGCAGAGCATTCGGTGTGCATCTGGGTCAGGAAGACCTTGATGTGGCCGACATTGAAGCGCTGCGCAGCGCCGGTCTGCGGCTGGGCCTGAGCACGCATACGCCTGCCGAGCTGGCGCGCGCGCATGCGGTTCAGCCAAGTTATCTGGCGATTGGGCCGATTTACCCAACCACGCTGAAGAAAATGCCTTACGAGCCGGTCGGGCTGGATCGGCTGAAGCGGTGGGTGCGGGATGCAGCGCCGTATCCCGTCGTCGCCATCGGCGGTATCTCGCTGGAACGCTTGGCCGGTGTAATGGCGTGCGGCGTCGATGGCGCGGCGGTGGTGAGTGCGGTCACGCTGGCCGATGACGTACACGCGGCGGCGCTGAACGGGCTTGCGCTGGTGAGGCGGTCAAAGGCGTGAGTGGCGCGCGCGCACCAGCCCGTCCGACACGACCACCACTTCGCCCTCGGCCAGGGGC
This sequence comes from Polaromonas sp., assembly GCA_031421375.1. Lineage (GTDB taxonomy): Bacteria > Pseudomonadota > Gammaproteobacteria > Burkholderiales > Burkholderiaceae_C > Polaromonas. Next base: position 1,780 of record JANOOO010000471.1, on the reverse strand, counting down.
TGCCAATCGGCCGTGCTGAGCGGCACACTGGCGATCAGTGTCACGAACTGCTGCTCGGCCCGCACGGCCACGCCCGCAGCTTCCAGCGTGGGTTCGGCGGGGCCGCACTGTTGCGAGAGCATGAACAGCCCCGGCGGCTCGATCAGGCCCGTGTCGGGATGGATGCGGCGGTGGCCATGAGCGAAAAGTATTTCGGCGTCGGCATATAGAAAATTGGCCGGCCCCAGCGGGCGCAGCGCGGCGGCGAACTGCGTAATCACGTCCAGCCGCTCCTGCACCAAAGGCGGCTCGGCCCCGCGCCGCCACAGCGGCTGAAGCCGCTCCAGCAACGCGCAAAAAGCGTGTTCGGAATCGGTGTCACCGACCGGGCGGTAACTGTTAAACGCCAGCGCCTCGACTGCCTCGATGCCCGGCAGATGACCGTTGTGCGCGAAGCTGTGCATGCGCCCGCCGAGCTCGCGCACAAAGGGCTGGGTGTTTGAAAGAGAAACAGCCCCGAGCGTGGCGCGCCGGATGTGCGAGATCGCCAGCGTGGTGGCCGGCCCTTGCTGCTCCAGCCAGCGCACGAGGGGGCTGTCACCGGCGGCGTTGGGTTCACGAAACTGCGCCACGTCCAGTCCCTGATAAAACGCTGCACCCCAGCCGTCGCGGCTGCTGCTGTGGGTGCCGCCGTGGCTGGCCAACTCGGCAAGAGAAAAAGTCAATTGCGCGGGATGGCGTGCTGACAAGGCGAGGAGTTCACACATGGCGGCACCTGCCCGGGCGTTCTGCGGGTGGGCGGGCCGCAGCGTGGCGCGGCGGTATGCCGGTCGCAGCACGGCCCGGCCCCGGCGTTTGCAGGTGGTTCATGGGCGAATCCTTAAAGAGCGTCGGAGGGGGTACGGGAAGCCGCCTGGGCGGATGAAGCGCCGGAAATGCCAGGGATGACCGACCACCCTCGGGGCCGGATCAGCAAAAGCATCATGATGATCGCCAGGGGTACCGCCAGCCAGGCAAAACCAAGCTGCCCCACAGCGCCGAAGAGCCAGCCACCTGCGGCGGAACCCAGCGTCTGGCCGATGCCGGCTGCCGCTGCCAGCCCGCCCATGGCAAGCCCGAGCTTGTGGGGCGATGCGCCGGCTGCGAGATAGGCGATGACCGGCAGGATCAAGCCGATGCCAGCGGCGGTGAGACTGACGCCGAAGTACATCCAGGCACCGGCGCGATGCTGCGTCAACACCGCCAGCCCGACCATCGCCAGAAGCAGCCCTGCGCCGATGAGCTTGCGTGCGGGAACTTTTTCCAGCAGCGCCGTGAAGAAGAGCAAGGCGTTGACGCCCAGCATCACGAGGCTGCACTCGGCGAACATCAGCGAGACCTGTTGCGCGGAAAGGCCCGGGTGCAGCTGCCCCTGCAGCAAGATGCCCAGCTCGAAGCCGGCCAGCACGAACATGACCGCGACGTTTAGCCCGTACAGCGCGGTCATGCGGCCTTCGGCGGGGTCCGCAATCCGTCCGGTCGCTGGAACAAGGCCGCGCGGCGCGGGCAGTGTGGCAGCCAGCCCCAGCATGATCGCCGCACCGAGCAGCGCAGACAGCACAATCACAGCCCACGCTGAAAGTGCGGCGGCGGTCGCGCCTTCGCCCACTAAGCGCCCGACCCAGTCGGCCACTGCGCCCAGCGCGGGACCGAACAGGAACCCGAGCAGGGATACAGCGCTCAACCATGCGAAGCGTCGCGCGCGCTGATGTTGGGGCGTGTGTTCGGCGACCAGTGCCGAGACCACCGGGATGACCGCCGC
>JANOOO010000470.1:0-5920 GCA_031421375.1 Polaromonas sp. | reverse complement strand
CGGCCGTCGGTGAACACGATTGACGCCGGGCCGTCCCACGGCTCCAGCATGGCGGCGTGGTATTCGTAGAAAGCCTTGCGCCGCTCGTCCATCGTCGCGTGCTGCTCCCAGGGCTCGGGAATCATCATCATCACCGCCTGGCTGATCGGGTAACCGGCCATCGTCAACAACTCCAGACAGTTGTCGAAGGTCGCGGTGTCGGACTGGTCGGCAAAGCTGATCGGGTAGAGCTTTTGCAGGTCAGTGCCCAGCACCGGCGACGACATCACGCCTTCACGCGCTTTCATCCAGTTGTAGTTGCCCTTGACGGTGTTGATCTCGCCGTTGTGGGCGACATAGCGATACGGGTGCGCCAGCGGCCACTCGGGGAAGGTGTTGGTCGAAAAGCGCTGATGCACCAGGGCCAACGCCGAGACGCAGCGTGCATCGAGCAAATCAAGGTAGTAAGTGCCAACCTGATCGGCCAGCAGCAGGCCCTTGTACACCACGGTGCGGCTGGACATGCTCGGCACGTAATACTCTTTGCTGTGCGTCAGGTGCAGGTTTTGAATCGCCGCGCTGGCCGTTTTGCGAATGACGTAGAGCTTGCGCTCCAGCGCATCCTGCACGATCACGTCATTGCCGCGACCGATGAAAATCTGCCGCAGGATCGGCTCCTTGGCGCGAACCGTGGGCGACATCGGCATGTCACGATTCACCGGCACGTCGCGCCAGCCCAGCAGCACCTGCCCTTCGGCTTTGACGGCGCGCTCAAGCGCCTGCTCGCAGGCCAGGCGCGACGCGTGCTCTTTCGGCAAAAACACCATGCCCACGCCATATTCGCCCGGTGGTGGCAGAGCAACGCCCCGGCTGCCAGCGGGTCCGATTCCGTTGCTGGCCATTTCTTCGCGGTACAGCGCGTCGGGCAGTTGGATCAAAATGCCCGCGCCATCACCCATCAGCTTGTCGGCCCCCACCGCGCCCCGATGGTCCAGATTCTCCAGAATCTTCAGCCCCTGCTCGACGATGGCGTGCGACTTATGGCCTTTGATATGCGCAACAAACCCCACCCCGCAAGCGTCATGCTCACGCGTGCCGGCATACAGGCCGTGTTGTTCCGAATGTTTGATCTCAGCAGCGGTGGTCATGGCAGTTTCCTTAAGCGGGCACTGAGAATACTGCGCTGCAACAAAAATGCCAAGTACTTTAATCGGGGTCAGATCACGATTGTTTTGATTTCTCCTTTATGACAAAACAATTGGGGTCAGATCACGATTAATTTTTTTCGCCCGGATCGAATCTTTGGACGAAAGTCAAAAGTAGTTGTTGATTGGTTAAAAGTTTGCTGAGGCCACAGCCGCCGGAGGCGAAAATCCGGCTCGCTTCACGATGGAGTGACGTCTTTGATCTTCACATAGGGCCGCCCCGCCCGCGCCTTGTCCACACGGCGATCCGTGTGTTTTTGAAGTTCTGCAGCAAATTGCGCATCGCCCAGAGGCCATCCCGACAGTGCGGAGCGGGTTAAATCATCTTGCTGTGACTTCGCGACGCCGACCCGAACTAGCTCCGCATAAGCCGCCTCGCGCGAAAAAGGCGTGTTCCCCAATGACCAAATCAGAGGGTGAGGGCTCACCAGCCTATCCTCAAACTGGCCAACGTAGTGGCGATGACTTGACCAAAAGTAGTCGTCCGGTCGAGTAGCGAGCCCCGCACGCACCGGGTTCAGGTCCATATAGGCCATGCACGCGAGCAGATAACGGTCGGTATCGATCAGCGTTGACCGATAGCGCCCCTCCCACAGCGTCCCGCTGCGACCTTCCTTGTCATTGAAATAGCGCACATAGCGCCGACCCACCGCCTGCATTAAAAGCGGGAGGCCATCGAGATCGGCGGGCGTGGCCAGCAGGTGAACGTGGTTGGTCATCAGCACGTAAGCATGAATGGCCACGTTGAATTTCTGTGCGTTTTCAGTCAGCAACGCACGAAAGTATTCGTAATCGGCAGGCCTGGAAAAAATCGCCTGCCGGTTGTTACCGCGTTGAATGACGTGGTGAGGATAGCCAGCAACCGTCAATCGGGGAAGTCTTGCCATGATGAGCCCTTAATTCGCATGGTGGTAATTTTACTCTGACCCCAATTCTTTCTGACCCAGATTTTTTTCTAGCTGGTGAAAGCTGACCGGCCCGTCAGACGCTCGTGCTCGCGGGTTGCGAAGCGGTCCGTCATGCCGGCGAGGTAGTCGGCCACCACGCGGGCTGGCGTGCGCCCGGCCGCCACCATCGTGGCGTACGGCACGCCCGCCATCCGGGCTGGCTCGTTGAGGTAAGCCCCGAACAACTCGCGCACCACGCCTTGCGCAGCCTGCGTGGTGTGTACGACTTGCGGGTGTCGGTACAGGTTGCGGTGCAAGAACTGTTTGAGCGCGGCTGACTGCTGCGCCATGTCCGGCGTGAACGACACCAGCGGCCCGCTGCGGCACACATCATCGGCCGTGTCGGGACGGACTGAGTCAAGAGCCGCCCGGGTTGCATCCATCACGTCGTAAATCTGGGCGCTCAACATGCGGCGCAGCGTCTCAAAAAGCAGGCGACGGCCGTGCAGGGCCGGGTGATTCGCCGCGGCTTCGGCGCGGAATCGGCTGAAGAGCGGGACTTCTTCAAGCTGTTCCAGCCTGAGCAAACCCGAGCGCACGCCGTCGTCGATGTCGTGCGCGTTGTACGCTATTTCATCGGCCAGATTGGCCAGTTGTGCTTCGAGCCCCGGCTGTATCCAGCGCGACGAATCCCCGCGTTCGGTGGCGGGCGGCGTGACAAAGCGGCGCGCCACCCCGCCGGGCTCGCGCAGCGTCATGCGCTCAGCATTGCGCCGCGAGCAGTGCTTCAAGATACCCTCGCGCGTCTCGAACGTCAGGTTCAGACCGTTAAAGCGCGGGTAACTTTCCTCCAGCGAATCGACGACGCGAAGGCTCTGCATGTTGTGCTCAAAACCAGCGCTGGTGGGGTCGAGTGCTCTCAGGCAGGCATGCAGTGCGTCCTGGCCAGCGTGGCCGAATGGCGTGTGGCCCAAATCATGCGCCAGGGCGATGGCCTCAACCAAATCTTCGTTGAGATTCAGACTGCGGGCGATGGACCGGCCGAGCTGCGCCACCTCAAGCGAATGCGTCAGCCGGGTGCGAAACAGATCGCCCTCATGATTCAAAAAGACTTGGGTTTTATAAACAAGGCGGCGAAACGCGGTGCAATGCACGATGCGGTCGCGGTCGCGCTGAAACTCGGAGCGCGTTGGCGCCGGCGCTTCGGCAAACCGTCTGCCGCGCGACCGCGCCGGGTCGCAGGCGTAAGGGGCCTGGGTCATAGAACGAGGGTCAATGCATTAGTTTTCTAGTTAAATCAGCCTGTAACCCATACAGTACGGGAGAAAGCAGCTACTAAAATCATAGCGATTAAAATTTTGTTGCGCGTCCGCTGGCCGCTCACTCGCAGCTCGTATCAATAATCTCGCGCACCAGCATCTCTGGCGCGGCACGCACCGCCGCCCGGCCCGGCCTGTCAATCACGACGAAGCGAATCTCGCCGCCTTCGGCCTTTTTGTCGATCTGCATCAGCTCCAGATAACGGCCCGCATTGTCAGCCGCAGACAGCCGAGGCGCGATGACGGGCAGGCCGGCGCGCTGGATCAAAAACTTCAGCCGCTGCACAAAATCGGCATCGACGAGCCCCAACCGTTCCGACAGACGGGCAGCCATCACCATGCCGCAGCCGACCGCCTCGCCATGCAGCCACTGCCCATATCCCAGCCCCGACTCAATGGCATGGCCAAAGGTGTGGCCGAAATTCAAAATAGCGCGAACGCCGGATTCGCGCTCATCCTGCCCGACCACGTCAGCCTTGATCTCGCAGCTGCGGCGAATGGCGTGGGCCAGCGCCTGCGGCTCACGCGCCAGCAAGGCGTCCAGGTTGCGCTCGATCCAGTCGAAAAATGCCATGTCGTAAATTGGACCGTACTTGATAACCTCGGCCAGACCCGCGCTCAGCTCACGCGGCGGCAGCGTCTTCAGCACATCCAGGTCGCACACCACCCGCACTGGCTGATAAAAAGCGCCAATCATGTTCTTGCCCAGCGGGTGGTTGATCGCGGTTTTGCCGCCGACCGACGAATCGACTTGAGCCAGCAAGGTGGTCGGCACCTGCACATACGGCACGCCCCGCATGTAGCTGGCTGCCGCAAACCCCGTCATGTCGCCCACCACCCCGCCGCCAAGGGCAAACAGCACGGTTTTGCGGTCGCAGGCGTTCTCTAACAAGGCATCAAAAATCAGTTGCAGGGTTTGCCAGCTTTTGTGCGCTTCGCCATCAGGCAAGGTGACGAGATAAACCTGCTTGTATTGAGCCTTCAGCACCCCAAGCAATTGCGCCGCATACAAAGGCGCAACGATGCTGTTGGAAACGACCAGAGCCGAACTGGCCCGGGGCAGATCGTCGAAAGCATTTGACGAGCCCAGCAGCTTCGCGCCAATCAAAATCGGGTAGCTGCGCTCGGCGAGGTGAATCAAAACCCGATCGGCAGCGTCAAGGTGAAGGGAGTTCATCGGGGAAAGTGTAGGCGGAAGCAGCGCGCAAGAATCAAGTTGCAGCTGTCATGGCGCTGGATTCGACGGGCCTCAATCGACCGGTTGCAATCAAGGTGCGGAAATCACGGTGCGAAAGTCAGCGTGCAGCATTCATGGCGCAGGAATCAGGCCGACCTGTTCAAGATGCGCGACCACCGTGCTCACCAACGCGGCGACGGAGGGTCGGCCGGTTTCAACGACGAAATGCGCGACCTCCAGGTAAAGCGGATCACGCACGGCGTAAAGCTCACGCAGTCTGGCCATCGGGTCACTGACCTGAAGCAGTGGGCGGTTGACATCGCGGCGCAGGCGACGGAACAGCTCATCCGGCGTCGAGCGCAGGTAAATCACATGGCTTCTAGCGCGAAGCCGTTCGCGGTTCACCGCGCGAAGCGGCGAGCCGCCACCGGTTGAAAGCACGCCCTGGTGAGTCAGGGTCAGGTGATCGAGAACGTCTTCTTCGACATCACGAAAGCGCTCTTCGCCCTCACGCTCGAAATACTCCCGGATCGAGCAGCCAATGCGCTGTTCGATGACCGGGTCAGAGTCAATGAAAGGGACATTAAGCCGTCGGGCGAGTTGACGCCCGACGGTGGATTTTCCGGAGCCTGGGAGGCCGACTAGGGCGATCACGGATTCGCGGGCATATTAAGGAGCGACACAGTCGCTCCGGTGAGAGCGCGACCAAAACTGCCACCGCCGTGAAGCCAAGCTCCCGCTAATCCCGAGAACGAACTAGCGCCACCCGAGCTTGCAGTCTTTTGTATACCAGCTAGAAGATTCACCGCATCAAAACTCAGCGCTCGGTCAACTAGTCAGAATCATGTGCCCATCGCATCTACAAAATGAATCGATTCAACGCGCGGCCCCTCGTTCCGCAATAATTTTAGGTGTGATAAATATCAACATTTCTTGTTTGTTTGATATTTTTGAACGCGTCTTAAACAAGTTTCCCAATATTGGAATATCACCTAAAAGCGGAACTTTGGTTTCGTTATTGCTTTCAATCAACTCAAAAATTCCACCTATCACAACCGTGCCACCATTTTCAACCATAACATTGGTTTTAATGTGCTTGGTATTGATAGCAAAACCAGCTGCGGTAGATTGACCAACAGAATCCTTGTTTACATCGAGGTCTAGAATAATGTTTCCATCAGGTGTTATCTGTGGAGTTACTTCGAGTTTTAGGTTGGCTTTTCGAAAAGCAAGTGACGTGGCACCACTTGAAGTCGCAACTTGATAGGGCAGTTCTGTTCCCTGTTCGATCAATGCCTTAATCTGGTCAGCGGTCACTACCCGGGGGCTTGATACGATTCTTCCTTTCCCGTC